>CASFML010000103.1 GCA_949295795.1 uncultured Gammaproteobacteria bacterium
AATCACGATATTCAATGTAACTAGAAACATTTTCTAATAAGATTTGTCGACCTAAAAAATCTTGCACTTGTTTAACGCGATCAACCACATGTTTTACGGCTTCTTCTGTGTAAGGTAATGGCAATAAATCATGCATATTTAAACCATTAATTCCAGTCCAACATAAATGATCCGAAATCCAGGCTGGTTGTATTTTTTCGGCCAACATTTTTACTTTTTTTAAGTAATCCCTGTTAAGCGGATCACAACTTCCTATCGATAAAGAAACACCGTGCATCACCAACGGATAAAGCTCACGGATACGATTAAGATAATAAAGAGGTTTACCACCCGGAACTAAATAATCCTCAGTAATAGCCTCAAACCAATCTACCTTTGGACGATGTTCTAAAATATAAGAATAATGTTGAGTACGTAAACCAAGACCAAAACCTAAAAAAGCATCCATTGTCACTCTATAAATCTCATAACAAAAAAAGCCGCGTATAATTACGCGGCTTTATTGTACACAGTCATGCGGCTGCTGAACAGCCATGAATTTACTGCAAATTAATTATTATCCATTCATTTGGCTGGTTGCATTTTCAGCAGTTCTGCAACGGCGATGGTGGCGGTGATGTCTTCGGTGTTTTGGAGGACATACTTGCTTGCATCGGCTCATACATTTACATGTATTACATGGAGCTGCGCATGGTGGCGCGCAAGGTGTTTCACAAATTGGTGTATTTTCTGGTATGTTCCGTGCACCGGTTGCACAACCAGATAAGAATATAGCGGCTGCAGCAGCTGCAATAACTAAACCAGACTTTTTCATGATCATGATCATCTATCCCCTGTAATAAAAATGGATAAGAAAAATTTTTCTGTCACTTATTACTGCTTATAGCATTACGCCATAGAACAGAAGGTGACACTTAGTTTTTATACATAATTGTAAAAGAATGCAAGTATTTTTTAATTTTCAGTTAATAAACGAACAAAAAATAAACTATTTTTATTTTTTTATTAGCAAATTGCGACAATAATTAACAACAAAAAAATAAATAACAAAGAGTATTAAAAAACTTATAAACATGATGCTTTCATTAAATTGATAATAAAAAGTACACAAACCGATTAACCCTAATACAAAATTTGTACAACCGAAAAATATATTAATTTGTAAAGGGGAAAATTTTAAACTGGATAACACATGATGACCATGTTGCCTATCTGAAAAAACCATCGATTGACCCTTTATTAACCGATGCAACATGACCGCAGTCGCATCAAATAATGGAATTGACATAACCCATAACATAGTTACAGGTGTAATTGGCCTAATTTTGTTTTGCGAAAGCTCAATTAAAAACCACACTAGACCAAAGCCCAGTAACATACTCCCTGCATCTCCCATAAATATCCGAGCATGTGCGCGAGTAAAAAAAGGAAAGTTAAAACAAAGAAAACCTAACACACAGGATGTCAATAATAACAAGATTGGAACCGCTGAAAATTGCTGCGTTATAACTGCAGCATACATTAATAAAATTAATTCAACGAAGACTAAGGTTCCTGCCAAACCATCAATACCGTCGATCATATTAATAGCATTAATAATCCCTAATCCAGCAATCAAAGTCACAATGAAGCTGATGTAATATCCTAGATGAATATCTTTAAAAAAAAGTAAATTACCGAGATGCGCAATATAATTTTTCCCCCAAAATATCATCAACATCACCGCTGCAATTTGAGCAAAAAAACGACTTTTGGGTGATAATTCTCGAAAATCATCTAACATACCGACAAAAACTAATAAAGCGGATCCTGCAATAAAACTACGATAATTTTGCAGTGAAATAGGCAGCGTTAACAATCCGACTAGCAAACCCATTAACATTGCCAAACCACCTATCAAAGGGACGTTTCCTTGGTGTTGCTTTCGAATATTGGGGGTATCAATTAGATCTAGGCGTAACGCTAAAGGTCGCAATAGAAAAACACAGAAAATAGTAATACAGAAGCTTAGCCCTGCGGAAAGTAAATCAAACATTTCTTATCTCTTTTTATAATACAAACTCAGCTTCTATCGCATCATTTCTAAACATTTTCACTGTTGCCAACGAAACTTCGTTTAAATCTCTACCAATCCAATCCAATTTTTTTAAAATTTCATGAGTCACAGTTATAATATGACAATGAATATTTTCAGCCTGAATAATGTTTAACACTTCTCTAGGGCTAGCCCAAATAAGCTCTTGATTCGGCTTATCTTTTAAAAACTCAACCGCTCTTGCCATTAAGGGTACGGGGTCAATACCGGTATCGGCAACTCTTCCAGCAAACACCGAAATATAGGCAGGAGTTTCGTTTCCTAATGCCCTACTTACCTGTACAACTTGCTCAAAGGTAGTCAATGCGGTTACATTTTGTTTAACCCCTTGTTGAGCAAGATCTTCAATTAAATTGAAAGTAAAGCTACCATAACTATCAGTGATAGGAATTTTAACATAAACATTTTCAGCCCATTCATTAATAGCTAACGCTTGACGTTTCATTTCACTGAGTTCATCAGAAAAAACTTCAAAAGAAATGGGCCGATCAGAAATCACCTGTAAAATTTCTAATGCAAATTTTCGATAATTGGTAATACCGGATTTCTTCATTAAGGTAGGATTCGTTGTAAACCCTTTAATCAAAGGATTTTTATACAAATCAAACATAGTTGTTGTATCTGCACCGTCAGCAAATAATTTAACCGTGAAATCTCTGATATTCATCAATCTACTCCTTAATTGAAAAAAATTTTATACGGATAAATGCGATGATTGCCCTCCACCTTCGTCGGTTGCAATGATGAATTTATGCTGTAACCGATTCCCATTTTGTATTCATAAGTTTTAATTTAGGATGCGCAACGATTAAATGCCATATCACTGCCTGAAAGGCCTCCGCATGGGGAGTAATATGATCTATATTGACGGTAGGAATTAAAACATAAGCATCTGCAAGTTTTGCTGTATAACCTCCATCCCTACCTAATATACCCACTATTTTAGAACCTTGTTTTTCACCATAATCTAACGCAGCAACGAGATTAGGACTAATGTTCTTTTCTAAATCACCTCCACCCACAGACAATACAAATAACAAGTCTTTAGGACACAAATGACTCGCTGCCAACCAGTTAGAAAAAACTGATTTCCAGCCATCATCATTAATACGCGCAGTGAATTCAGCAATGTTATCGGTTGGAGTATAAGCTTCTATTCCTACAATTTTTCTAAAATCATTCACTGCATGCGAAGCATTCGCCGCACTACCTCCGACTCCTAAAAAAAACAGACGACCTTGTTTTTGCCTCAGTTCTAATAACAAATCAACCATCTTCTCAATGTATTTTAAGTTTAAGCTATCAATAATTTGTTTAGTTTCAATAAGAAATTTTTCTGCAAACATATAAAATCCATTTTATAAATTCAAAGAGTTAATTTTCAATTTCAGAAAGTTGTTTTGGTCTAAAATTCATTCCTATAGAAATATCACACCAAGTAGCAAAATCCTCCATCAAGAAATGACTACAGAAACCAAGCGCAACATAATTCAGTCGTTTTCACTCGGAAAAAGCTTCATGAAAAAGGCCTTACCCTGCAACAGTTTTTAGCGTTTTAATAAATTATTAAAATCTATTTTTAATTATATAATTATTATTAATCGCTCCAAAAAAGAATTTGTTAGAGAAAATTGTATATGAATATTTTACAATGTCATCACATATCCATTGTAGCTTTTCAGTTAATTCAAGAAAAATTTTTAGCCATTTTGAATTTCTTGACATAAGGGAACCTTATTTTTTATAAAATCTTTAAATTCATTTAAACCTTTAATGGAACCTATTTCAAAAAAACGGTGAAATACTTCATAACTTGCTAATTGACCCTGCCTTAATAATTTTTTATAAAGATCACTTAAATCATTAAATGAGTCTGAGTTATTGAAAATCTTTTTTTTAACAATCGATAAACCATAATCAATGTAGTGCATATTGATCGTTTTATTTTGTTTATCATAATTAACAATTTTTTGATCTCTAAACTCTATATTACTCTCATCTCCCTCATCCTTATTCTTAAAAACAGTCATTAAAGCTGCTTTATTTTGTTTTTCAAAAGCTTTCTGAATAATCCTATAATCAATCCTTAAATAACTATCGCCATATAAAACAAAAAAATTTTCAGTTACTAAGTATGAAGCTTTGCTAATTGCGCCAGCCGTGCCTAACAATTGTTCACCATCTTCTGAGTAAGTGACTGATAAACCAAACTGCTCACCATTTTTGACATATGCGCGAATCAAATCTCCTAAATAACCAATACATAAAATCACTTTTTCAAATCCCTGGCTTTGTAGCAAGCGTAGTTGATGGGCAATAAAAGGCTCTCCTTCTATCAACACCATGGACTTAGGATTAGTTTGCGAAAGTTCTCCTAAACGAGTCGCCAAACCACCCGCCAAAATAACGATAGGAAATAGTTTATCCATACTAAGATTGGGCGATTAATTTAGTACCCTCAAAATCGAAACGAAACCGTACTTCCTGCAATCCAGTTTCACGCATAACTCGGCGTAATAAAACTTTTTTATCTGCAAAAAACATCAAAAAACCTCCTCCACCGGCACCGATTAACTTCCCACCTAAAGCACCATTTTTGAGCGCTAAATCATACCATTGAGTAATTTTTTCATTACTCATATTATTAGAACGCGTTTGTTTATGCCTCCAATGTTTGTTCATTAAATTTGAAAATTCAATCAAATTACCTGTTTCTAAAGCTGCTTTACTTTCGAAGGCTATTTCTTTTATGTAATGTAGATGCGCCATTATCTCTTCATCATTTTTTTTACTTTTTTCATCCTGCTCTTTTAAAATACTAGATGCTGAACGTGAATATCCAGTAAAAAACAACAGTAAGTTGTCTTCTAGCTGATAAAGAGTATCCGTTGCTATTTTTAGTGGAAAAGCATTAACCTTACCTTCTGGTAGAAATTCAAAACAAGTCAACCCACCATAAGCGGATATATATTGGTCTTGTTTTCCTATAGGCTCCCCCAAACGCTCTAATTCAATATGACAAGCTTGTTCGGCTAGATCTTGAGGATGAACTAAATTCTTTTTAAAGGCATGAAGATTTTTTAATAGCGAAGTAGTAAAACTACCCGAAGATCCCAATCCTGTACCTGCAGGGATGTCTGCCATAGAAGAAATTTCCAAATGTGCGGCTTCTATACCAATATATTTTAAGGATTCTCGAATAATTGGATGTTGTATCTTATTAAGGTCTCTTACCTTTTCTAAACTTGAATATTTTATTATCAAATCTTCTATAAAAGTTTGGTGTAAAGTAATGTAAACGTATTTATCAATCGCTGCTGCAATGATAAAACCACCATTATTGGAATAGTAAGAAGGTAAATCAGTTCCGCCGCCTCCAAGGGAAATTCTTAAAGGACTACGTGTGATAAGCATAGCCCGATCCTTGTGCTACTTTCTCTATAATCTTTAAAGCTGCATGTGCATCCTTTAACCCTGGATTGGCTGGCCGTCGATTTTTAATATCCTCTAAAAATTCAGTAAACTCTAATTGCCATGAATCATCATCCCTGGGATATTCCCATATGCTCGTTTCAGGAGGACCCATGCATGGCAACATTTTATAAAAACTTAAACGTTCCATTCCATAACTACCCCCCAATCCTTGTATATCTAGCTTGCCCTTTTTTCCATAAATTTCGAAGGAAAATAAATTTTTCCATTCAGTGCAACTCGCATGAAGAAAAGCAATTTGCTTAGTAGCTGTTTTCAATAAAATAAATCCATTATCATCAGTTGGCCTATCCCAATAGTAAGTATGCGCAAAACCCTCAATTTCTAAAAAATCACCTAAGAACCAGCGTGAAAGATCTATTAAATGCATTCCTTTATCAATCATTTCACCGCCACCCGATAATTCAAGATTGGAACGCCATTCTCTTTCATATCCTAACCTTCCACCGTGCCCATATCTGCCTCTAATAAACATTAATTCACCAATTTCTCCTGCTTTCACTAACTCATAAGCTTTCAATAATGCTTTGTGATAACGATGATTGAATCCAACTTTTACAATGAGGTTAAATTTTTCTATTTTATCTATAACTACTTCTAATTCTTTACTCGACCTTGCAGCAGGTTTTTCAATTAATATATGTTTTTCTGCATCAAGCGCTGCAGAACAAATTTCTGATAGTACTTCATGAGTCGTGGATATAATAACAATATCAATTTCAGATTTGGTCATTAATTTTTTCCAACATGAAAGAGCTTTGCAACCTTTTATTTGGACTGCTAAGGCTTGAGCGCGTTTAAGATTTTTATCCACACAATAAAGCAAATTACCCCCATTTAAATATTTTGCCCTCTTATTACCAATCAATCCACAGCCTATAATAGCTACATTCATACTATTTTTTTCCATCAATTAATAATTTAATAAATAATTCTACGTAATGTGAAAATATCTGTGTCAGCAATTTCAGTAAAATATTCATGTAAATTATTCCAGCGATCCCAAACGGCACTAATCAATTTTCCAGTAATACCATCGGCAGCATCTGAAGCTAGATATGTTGATAAATTTGCTGCTAATTCTAAAGGAGTTCCTCCCGATTTTGATTGTTCAAGGGCAGCTTTATAAAAATTATATCCAACAGACGCTGAACCTGCTCTTAAAACTTCCTCTAAAAATCCGGTATTCAGGGCCCCAGGTGAAATTGACATTACATCAATACTAAATTCTCTTAATTCATCAGCAAGCGTCTCTGAAAAACGCACTACGCCTGCTTTAGAAGCGGCATAGGCACTAAAATTCGGCATAGGTTTAGTTGCTCCACCACCTGATATGATAATAATTTTTCCTTTTTTTTGCTTTTTTAACAAAGGAATTACAGCGTGACATTGTAGAACCGTACCTTTTAAATTAATATCAATTGCATCACTCCATGCTTGCCATTCAATAGTTTCCAGCGGGCCTTTAGGTCCATAAATGCCCGCATTTGCCACTAAAATATCTATGCCGCCCAATTTTTCTTCAGCTGTCTTAACTAAATTTTTTACTTGCAAAGGTGAAGCAACATCAGCAGGAATAGCAATAACTTTACTATTTACAGATGCAATCGCCTGCAATTCAGCTTGTTTTTCTAAAAGTTGAATTTTATTTCTAGCACAAATCACTACACTTGCACCCGCTTTCACATACGCTTCAGCGATAGCTGCCCCTAAACCCTTACTAGCGCCGCTAATAATGGCTTTTTTATTGAGTAATTTCATTATTGAATCCTACTCTAAAATATTTAATAGCGTTTTTAGCCTCTAATTGTTTACTTAAAAAACCACTCATATCAAATATATAAGGTTCATTAGCTAATTGTTCTATTTGAATATTCATGAATTCTGGACATTCAGTTCCAACAACAACCACATCCGCTTTATGTAGAGCAGAAGCTAAATCTCGTTGCAAATTGATAAATTGTTCTAATTCTGGTGCTAAATTTTGTATAGCGGGATCATACGCATTTACAATTGCTCCTTGGGAGCTCAACCACAAACTAATTTTAATCGCTTTAGACTGTCTTAATGTATCAGTTCCAGGTTTATAAGCTAAGCCTAGCACAGCCACTGTTTTTCCTCTTAATTCATGTATATTTTCAGTTATCTTTTTTTGTGTCCAGTCATTGTGTTTTTGATTACTTAACAAAATAAACTGAAAAAAACTTTGATTCAAACCAATAACTTCACATAATTGCTTCAAATAAGTAACATCTCTAGCTAATGTAGCACCAGAAAATCCTCCGCCTGGGGTCAAATAGGCTTTTTTGCCTATTCTTGAATCGGATTTTAACCCCAGAGCAACCGAATGTGCATCTGCGCCATAAAATTCACATAGCGTGGCTAATTCATTAATGAACACAATCGAAGTTGCTAAAAAAGTATTAATGGCATGTTTAGTCATTTCTGCAGATTCGATCGACATCCAAATGATAGTATCAGCCATCGGCTGTAGCAAATTACAAACGATAACTTTAGAAGTTTCTGAGCGAATCCCCATAATGATACGATCTGGATGTAAAAATAAATTAATAGCTTTACCTAAACGTAAATTCTCTGGAGAATAAATAAAATCAAGTTGTTTTTCTTTGTGACTTTGTTGAAAAATACTCACTATTTTTTGAGTCGTTCCTAAAGGTAATTGTGAAGAAATAATAACTAATGCATTATTTTTAAAGTATGCAAAAAGCTTTCGTAATTTTTTTATAACTTCATTGACATTAGCCTGGCCCGCGTCATCGATGGGTGTGTCATAAGTTACCCAGATAACATCTGAATCTCTTAGGCCCTCTGGGTTATTAACAAAATTGAGTGAATTATTGTTTATTCCGTCAATAATAAGTTCAGTTAACCCAGGTTCATATAGAGGAGGATGTCCTAATTTTAAATTTCTGATGAGCTGGGGATCCTCATCAAAAGCAGTTACATTATGACCCAATTTTGTTAAACAAGCCGCAGTAACACAACCAAGATGCCACAAGCCTACTACGCTCACTTTCATACCCTGGCCTCCATTAACCAAACATTACTTTTTAAATAGTTCAGAGTCTTAACAATACTTTGCTGGATACTAAATTTAGGTTGCCATCCTAATTCACGAATTTTATTACAATCTAAATAAATAAAAGGATTATCTCCGACCCATCCCCTTTTACCTCCTGAATAACTTAACTTGGGTAGGATAGCTAATTCCTTAGAAATCCAGTCAACTGAATCCTTGACTTGACAATATTCATCTGTGCCTAAATTAAATATATTAATTTTATTATTAGATTTTGTTAATGCTAAAAAAATCGCATCAATACAATCTTGGACATACAAATAAGATTTTGATTGATTTCCATCCCCTAAAATTTTTAATTGATTAGAATTAGAAGCTAGCTGTCGATAAAAATCAAAAACATGACCATGAGTATAACGTTCACCTAAAATTGATACAAACCGAAAAATATAAGCTTGTATACCAAAAGCCTCATTATAGGCCTGAATCAAAGCTTCTGCTGCTACTTTCGACGCCCCATAAAGTGAAGTTTGTACCGGAAAAGGAGCATTTTCAGGAGTGGGAATAATATCACTCTCGCCATAAACAGATCCGGTAGAAGAAAAAATAATTTTTTTAACATTCTTGATTCGCATAGCCTCTAAGACATTAAAGGTTGCAATGGTATTTTGTTGTAAATCTTTTTCGGTGTGCATAATCCCGTCTTTCACATCTGCATTAGCAGCCAAATGAAATATTCCATCACAATTTTCAGGAATATTGGTTAACAATATTTTTCGATCGAGACAATCACCTTGAATAAAATTAAAAGAAGAGAATTGATTTGCTATCTCTAAAAATTCTACAAAGCCTGTTGTCAAATTATCATAACCCACGACTTCATGACCTTGCATCAATAATCGATCAACTAAATGACTTCCAATAAAGCCTGCACAGCCGGTAACAAAATAGCGCATTGAATTCCTTTTAAAGTTAAATTACTGTTTATTAAATCAATCATATTCAATTTTATCTAACGTTTTTTTGTGAAAAAAATGATCACCATTACAAGTAATATTATCTATGATATACATGGGTCGACGCTTTACTTCTTCATAAATTCTCCCAATATATTCTCCAATCAATCCTAAAAACAATAATTGGATTCCTGAAAAAAAGGTAACTAAAAATACAGTCGTAGATAACCCGGGAGTTAAGTTGACACCAATTATTTTTTGTAAAACAAAAATTCCTCCGAGTATAAAACCAAAAGTTGCTGTAAAAAAACCAGTAATTGACATTAAATGTAAAGGGCGACTGCTAAAACTCACTAAAGCATTTAGTGCGATTTTAAATCCCCCAATAAATCGGTTATAATTTCCTTTTCCATGTAATCGCGCTTCTCTTTTGAACGTTATAGAAGTCTGCTTAAATCCAACAAATGCGACTAAGCCACGTAAAAATCCGTGGGTTTCGGGTAAAAGCCTCAGTTCTTCAATAACACGCCGAGAAATGATTCGAAAATCCCCTGTATCAGGTGGGATAGGTACTTCGCTTAATTTTGCAATTAATCTATAGCCTAAATAAGCAATACTTTTCTTAATCCATGATTCACCTATTCTACATTGTCGAGTTGCGTAAACTACTTCGTACCCTTCTTGTAATTTATTGTACAAATCAACAATTAATTCGGGAGAATCTTGTAAATCGACATCAATAATCACACAACATTGACCTTTACAATGTAAAATACCCGCCATAGTTGCTGCAGGTTGCCCAAACTTACGTGAAAACCTAATCAATTTTATCGCATTATTATATTTAATTTGTTCTCTAATAATTTCTTCAGACATATCCGGCGAAGGATCAAGACAAAATATTATCTCATAGTTTATTTTTAAGCTTTGCAAAACTTTCTGTAAACGTTTTAAAAAAGGAAGAATATTTCTTTCTTCTTTAAATACTGGAACTACTACTGATAATTTTATAACAGAATCGTAGCTTTCCATTTTAAACCATCCTTTATAAAAATAGATTTCTCATTTATAATCTAGCGTCAAAGACGAAATTAAAATTCCTAATTTACGTTCATCATTAGACAACTTAAGTTTTTTTGGTGAACTAGCATTCTTGAATACAAATTCAATTTTTAATAAATTATTGTCTTTGATAAGTAATCTCGGAATTCTAATTTTTTCGATAGTAGACAAGTGTTGGATGTTATAAGTTATATGTCCCAAAGTTTGTTGATTAGCTAAAATTTCAACTTTTAACCTGGGATGATTAACATTGACGTAAGGAAAACCTTTAATCGTTAATATTAAATCGGAATCAGGTTTTTTATTTAGACGTAATAACATGATTGAACTATCGCCATTAGTCCAAGTACCTATACCTTCGGGAGCGCCCCAACCTTTAACTAAAATTGCATAATAATTAAAGTTATCTTCAGGCTTTTGAAAAAAAATACTCGTACCTAATGTATATGAATGATAATTATTTTCATTTGCCCATTCTCTTCGTTCTTTTTCAGATGAATTTTCATACCAATTAGGTAACAACAAAAAATAATCATCGGCTTTAATTGTTTTGTAAGGAAGTTTAATCTTAGTGTTAACAATTACTTGACGTAGTTTTATATCTTTTATTAAGTAAAAGGCTTTTTTATCAAGCTGACCATGAAGGATATTATTCAATAAAATAATTTTGTTTTTATCCAGTTTTTTAAAATCAACTCGTGCAAAATATCCTACATTGATATACAAATTATTAAATGCTGCATAGTTTGCTAAAGTTTTCCATTCAGATGGGAATGACTCTGGTAAAAAATAGATAACTTTTTTATATTTCTTAGCAGCCTGGATCCAAATAGGGGATTTTAGTGGAGAATTATAAGATTGGAGATTTTTAATCCAATACCAATTACTACTAAATACATTGGATAAATCTGTAATTTGAATAGCTAAGCAAATAAAGATTAATATTATAGCCGTTATTTTTTTGTAACATCTAACGATTAAATAAAAAATTCCTAAATAAATTAGATAATACATCGGCAATGCCATTCGACCTGTAGCTCTAAACATACCAATAATCGCAGGCAGTCTATATTGAAACAATTCGTGGTTACCTAATGTAATGCAATTCGACAACGCAAATATCATCAATAAAAAAGCTATTCCGAATAGTGGAAAAAATTTTCTTAGATTCGCGTAGTGAATTTTAACTTGACGATTTTCTATTATTTTCAATAATCCTGCTAAACTTAGGATACCTAAAATAATTATTCCGAAACCTAAATAACTAAATCCTTCATAGTCTCCTATAGTATGGGGTTGTACTCGCATAACATGGGACCATCCTTGGGAATATGGGTCAATAAATGATAATAAATTCATTCTGTAGACCCCTAAACCTGGTCCCGCATAACCGCTATGTAGCATAAAATAACCAACTTGCCACATTACAGCTAACAGTATTAAGACAGTAACTAAAAAATTTTTAATTATCTCTTGGTAAGTTAGTTCACCAAAAATCTTTCTTTTTAATAAATCTGCTAGCCATATTGCCAGTAGCATAATTAGAAAATAACCATGTATCATACTACTGATCGCCAATAAAACAGGCCAAGCATAACGACGAAAATTTAGAGATAAATAGAGCCATATTCCGGCTAAAATTAACCATTGGCCTAAAAACGATAAAGCTCCCGGATAACGAATTAAAAAGGGAGGTGCTAAAACAAAAAAAACGCTTCCTAATAATTTTATCAAACAATTATTTGTTATTTTCCCTAACAACTTCCAAGAAAATATGGCTTGGCAAATGAAACAGAATAGTACCCAGAAACCGGTATATTGAAATTGTAGTGGTAGCCACCTTGAAATCAGTTTAAAAGGAAACGCAAAAATAAACAGCTGCTCACTATTGATTATCGATCCACCCATTCCCATACCATAAGGATAATTTGCACCTAAAGGATTTTGAAATATTGGAGTATTCCTAAATAATTGCCATCCATATAGAGCATCTGCGCTATCTCCGAATAACCAATTGATATGACTCGGCCAAAGAATTTTCCCTCCAGTTACGAAAATAAATGCGCAGATTCCTAACAGAAAAGGAATCGATAATTGCCCATTTTTTTTTAATTTATTTAAGAAGAAATCCATTTAAATAATCATCATCCGTAATGATTTATATATTTTTAAAATAAAACTTAACTAATCCCTAAACTGCATACTATAAAGTTTGGAGTAATAGCCATTTTTTTTGATTAATTCTTGATGTGTCCCTCTTTCAACAATATGCCCCGCATCTAGTACTAAAATTTGCTTTGCCTTTTCAACTGTTGAAAGCCGATGTGCAATCACCAACGTGGTCCGATTATGCATCAGCTCTTCTAGTGCTGCTTGTATATGACGTTCAGCTTCGGTATCCAATGCAGAGGTGGCTTCATCTAAAATTAAGAATGGAGAATTCTTAAGTAAAGCGCGTGCAATTGCAATCCTTTGCCGTTGACCGCCCGATAGTAACACACCATTTTCACCAATTAAAGTGTTAAGACCTTGGGGTAGTTGTTGGATAAATTCCATCGCATGAGCCGCTTTAGCCGCGCGTATTATCATTGACTCACTCACATCGCTGAGCTGTCCATAAGCAATATTATGGGCAATTGTGTCATTAAATAACGTCACGTGCTGAGAAACTAAAGCAAATTGACTACGCAAATCCTTTAATTTTAATTCACGAATATCAACACCATCAATCAAAATTTTTCCTAAATAATTATCATAAAAACGTGGCAGTAAGTTCACCAATGTAGATTTTCCACTCCCTGAACGCCCAACTAAAGCCACAGTCTCACCAGGATTAATGGTAAAACTGATATCTTGCAATACAGGCTGAACGGATAAATAAGCAAAACTGACATTACGGTATTCTAAGCAACCTTTTAAGACATTAAGTGTGTGCGTACCTAAATCATGTTCATTTTTTTCATCTAATAAATTAAAAATGCTAGCCGCCGCAGCAATTCCGCGTTGTATAATACTATTAACTGCCGCTAAATTACGCATAGGTTTTAGCAATAACAGCATAGCACCTACCATCGAAGTAAATCCGCCCGCGGTAATATGCGTTAAATGTGAAATAGCTAAGTAAATAGTTACTACGGCAATGGCTCCAGCAATAAGCTGCACGCCTGAACTGGCTAAAGAGTTAGTAACTACAACCTTTAACTCACGAAATCTATTCCTGTGTAATAAGGTTTGAAATTTTTCAGATTCGTATTCTTCACCACCAAACGTACGTATCACTTTATAGCCATCGATGACTTCTTCAGCGACTTGCGTCATTTCACTCATCGACTCTTGAACGGCATTATTTAAGCGACGCATACGCCGGCTAGAATAGCGTGCTATCCAAACCATGGTGGGAACTGTAATAAAAAATAATAAACTTAACTGCCAACTGGCCATTAACATCACTGCGATTAATCCGAGCACAAAAAAACTTTCTTGAACCAAAGTAATTAATGCATCGGTACTGGCATTGGCAACTTGATCGACATTATAAATAATGGTTGAAAGTAATTGACCTGAGGTTGTATTGTCATAAAATTTTGCAGGTAAACGTAACAATTTATTAAGTATATCCTGCCGGATATTCATCACCACACTTCTAGCCACCCGTGCTAGGCAATAACTCGATGAAAAATTAGCGACACCGCGTAATAAAAAAGCAAAGATTAAAATAAAAGGAAGATAACGAATGAAATGTTCGTTCTTATCAACAAAACCTTTATTAATTAAAGGCTTTAAAAACCAAATAAGTCCAGCATCGGTGCTCGCCAACAAGATCGTGCCAATAATACCTAATAAAAACCAACCCCAATAATAACGAAGATAATATAATAAGCGCCGATAGCTATAAAAACCCGTATGATATTGTGATGTTTGTTGTTCTGGCATATTTTTTCTTAATTAAATAACAGTCCCACCTACGGTTAAAGCCTCTATTTTTAATGTAGGCTGTCCGACACCTACAGGAACACTTTGACCCTCTTTTCCACAGCTACCAATCCCGCTATCAAGTTTAAGATCATTCCCGATCATAGAAACTTGTGTTAACACATCCGGTCCATTGCCAATTAAAGTAGCTCCTTTTACGGGTCGTGTCACTTGACCATTTTCAATGAGATAGGCTTCACAGGCAGAAAATACGAATTTTCCTGAAGTGATATCCACTTGGCCTCCAGAAAAATTAACGGCATAAAGCCCTTTTTTAACGGTTGCAATAATTTCCTCTGGAAGATAAGCACCCGGTAACATATAGGTATTCGTCATGCGCGGCATCGGTAAATGCGCAAACGATTCGCGGCGACCATTTCCTGTAGATTGGGTTCCCATCAAACGCGCATTTAATTTATCCATCATATAGGCCTTCAAAATACCTTTTTCAATTAAAACAGTACGTTGTGTCGGTGTACCTTCATCATCGACCGTAAGAGACCCACGACGCTGTGGAATGGTTCCATCATCAACAACGGTACATCCTGCCGCAGCAACACGTTCACCGATTCGACCTGAAAATGCAGAGCTCCCTTTACGGTTAAAATCCCCTTCTAAGCCATGACCCACGGCTTCATGCAATAAAACTCCGGGCCAACCTGGTCCTAACACCACTGGCATGGTACCTGCTGGAGCTTGGACTGCATCTAAATTCAAAATAGCTGAACGGGCTGCTTCTTTTGCTAAATCAACGGCAACTTGACCTCTTACAAAATAATTATAATCCGTTCTTCCTCCCCCACCCGCAAAACCTTGTTCACGCAGTCCTTTATCTTCTGCAATAACGCTAATATTTAAACGCACTAAAGGGCGAATATCAGCTGCCATGCCGCCATCACTATTAATCACTAAGATCATTTCTTGCGTACCAACCAAACTGACATTTACATGCTTAATACGTGGATCACACGCACGGGCTACTTCGTCAAGTTGCCGAAGTAAACTTAATTTCTGTTGTTCAGTCCAGGAAGAAATAGGATTAATCGGCGGATATAAGGGCTTTATTATTGAATTTTTCTGCCAGGCATGGATTTGGCCATGCTGTCCAGCTCTAACGATACTTCCCGCCATACTTGCCGCTGATTCCAGCGCCGGCAATAGAATATCATCTGAATACGCAAAACCGGTTTTTTCACCGCTGATGGCACGTACACCCACACCACGCTCAATATTAAAACTGCCATTTTTAACGATACTATCCTCTAATACCCAACTTTCTAATTGGGAAGCTTGAAAATAGAGATCGGCCATATCAACTTTAGGTGTTAATAAACGGCTTAAAATGACTTGTAGCTGACTCTCAGTCAATCCAGCAGGTTCTAATAGGGCTTCACGGGCTAAAGTAAGACTATTTTTCATCATGCTTGTCATCCTAACTTAGCTGAAGCCCGGATGCAATTTTAGGGATTTAAACTGATGTTTAATAATACGTTCCCTTACCAAAATTGTTAGCTTGATAAATAACAGGCGGATCAAATTGTTTATGACTAGGGAATTTAAAAAGAGTCGTTTTTATATCAAAAGCTAACTTTGATAGATCAGCTTTTTTTACCCATAAAGTGGGATCAATGTTTTGTAATTCTGTATTTAAATATTGATGACTATGTAGACCAAGGTAGATTGTACTATCTATTTGAATAAACTCATTGATTTTCAATAATAAATCGGCTTTAAAAACTTGAGGGATTTCTTTGATGCATCGCTCTAATTGATCATACCCAATGATTTCATGCACAAATGTTTCGGGCATATTAAAAAAGTTAAAAACTTTAAATAACTGATCAATTAACTCCTTTGTTTGAACTTGTTCAGCTTTTACTAAGGTTTCAAATGTTTGCAGTAGTTTAGGAAAATACCATTTATCGCCCTCATGATGGAATTCAGTTCTATTAAAATATAGCGCAAGCTCATCCGCTTTTAATGCCTTTAGAAGAGTATCTGGAGATATTTTTAACCAAATTGACATAAACCAAACCGCATCCGAAAAACTCCGATTAATGTTAATACATTTTTTTAAAAAAAATTCTAGATAGAAATCAAATTCCCTTTTTTTTTGTTTCTTAGAAGCCTTTTTCAAAATAAAATATTGATTTAACTCATTCAATAATTGGTTAGTTTGCCCTTCACCAGAATGGCAGTCTAAACAATAATATTTATCAAATTGACTTCCCCCCTCTTTGCAATAATATTTATTTGAAAATTTTAACGTTGGAAGCTTAGGCATCCTTAACCTTCTTGTTCTATTAAAATGAGATGACTATGAAATGTGCGTTAATTTAACTTAATAAATTTTCTAGGTAAACCCTCTTTTACAATTTAGTTTGAGATTTAATACTAAGCAGAAGTTTTAACCACATCAGGTTTACTCCAAGATCCGGTAATATGATAAGAAGTCTCTGCAATTTTTTGCACAGTAGACCCTAAGACTGCATTAGCTAACCATGCAACAACACCTGCAACGGGACCACCGGCCAATCCAACTATTACGGGTAAACTAGAAGTAAAATGCGGTACCACTTTAATCACTAAATCATAATCCTTATTCAACATACCAATCCGACCCGCAATGGCTATCGAAGCAACGGGGCCTTCGATCGTCACATCGCGAGTGATGGCATTACCATTTCTTAAAATAAAATTACCTTGGAAGTTTGTAAAATCAAATCCCTTAGTTTTTAAATCACTGAAATCCAGCTGCAAACGTTTGGTTAAACTTTGTATACTTAAAAAGGTAAGCAATCGACCAAAATTTAATTTAGCCTCGTTACTGGATCCAATATCAACTATTTGACCGTTAGTCGCAGTAAAAGAAAAATGACCTCGAATTTTAGTAAAACTCACCTGGTAGGGGGCACCTTGCCAATTCAAATTAAATCGCATATGCGCTTGTTCTGCGACAATACTTCCAGGCAAGCCCCAACTTTTTAAGAAATTACTTAAATTCCCGCTGTCTAATTGCCCTAGCAATTGAGTTGAGCTTCCGCCTTGAGTATGCCAAGCGCCATTGGCGATTAAATGATAATTTGCATCACCTGCATTTAATTCTCTTATGAGTACTCCGCCTAATATGGGATTTAACTTTAATTGGACGGCGCCGAAATTAATATTCTTATATTGAACTTCCCTAGCGTTTAAATTAATTTTGGGAAATTGCTTGAAGTTTTTAAATGTGCTGTCATTGTTAGATTCGATCATTGAATCTAAATTAATAATATCAAAATTTGCTAGAATCGGCTGTAAATTACGATTAGGAATCAAAACCGTTCCTTTCGCGGAGGGATTATCAATAATAAAACGCCAACCATTGGGCTCAAGTTTTAGATGAGTCAAAATATCGTCATAATGGATGGTTATCTGCAGATTAGGTATAGATTGAATAGCCAATTCAATCGGTTTTTTCCATAATATTCCTGTCAATTTTTGCGCTGATACACCGTTTTCATTAAAACTAAAGGGCCCACTCAACTGATCTAATTGAATATCATGTGCAGGAATTTTCAATTTAGCATTGTTTATATGAGCAAGACCTAAAACCTTAAGCGTTTGCTTCCCTGTTTCAAGAGGGATCGTTAATTGTAGACTAAGTTGTAATGGACCTACTAATATTAAGTTTTTTAATTGACTCAAGGTTCCCCGAGATAAAGGTGTAGAATCTAAAAAATGTTGGCCGTTTTCTAAACTCGTATTTATTTCATCATTCACAATATGTAACACCGCCTGCCTATTTTTCTTAATAAGCGGAATATCGGCTTTTATATTCTTTAAATGCGTTCCCAACAATTCTGCAGTGCCGATCAAGACTTGCATTTGTCGACCAGAAAAAATAAGTTCGCCGTTTATTTTATGTAAACTTGGCCAATCCGATTCATAATTTAAACTTGCGTCTTTAATTTGTGTATCAATTAAAAAGCTTCCATTATGTTGATCAAAGGGGAACTGATTCAATGGACCCTGCAACACTAAGGTTCCTAAACCTGATCCTTTTTTAATGGCAGTATTTAACCAGTGTAAAAGTTCAGGGCCTAATACCGTTTGTGGTAAATAATAGCCAATGTGAGAGGAGTTATGTATTTTTACATGTGCTAATAAACTAATTTGCGATTGAAGGGTATGTTTTGGAACTAATAAAGAAAGCTTTGAATTAATTGCAATATCCTGATTGGCTGCTTCAAATTGCGGAACTTGTATGATCCATTTTTCATCCTTTTGCTGCCAATTCAATTGACTCGTTAGACTATCCAAATGGATCGGCAATTTAAATAACTTATTAAAATCGAGACTGCAATCCTGGGCGTGTGCAGTGAGATTTCCGCTACTCGGCGTCATATGCAAAAAAGCATCTAATCCTTGAATGCCAGGAACATTTTTCCATGCCTGCATACCGAAACCATGCACAATAGCATCTAAATTCCAATCCTCTGGGTGTGTTGTTTGCCAAAGAAGATGTAGGGAGAAAGGAGAAAAAGAAATAACGGGTTGCTTATCCATTTTTATGGATGCTGAGTGCAAATTAGTCATTAAACCTTGAATTTTTGAAAAATGATCGAATTCCCAATTGGCCCATAATTTAAAATTTGCTCTTGCATTTTGCAGTTGCATCGTGGGTTTCCATTGATTAAACCATCGATCAAGGAAAATATTTTGGCCATGCAAATAAATGGGCCCACTCAAATGAATTTGAGAAGATGATAAGGGAGCTCCGCTCAGATTGACTTTAAAATCCAATTCAGAAAATTTTTCTTGTAAAAAACCTAATTGACCACTCAATTGATGTCGATCGCCGCTATTTTTTAATAGTAGATTCAATTGCATGGGGGGCCATGCAGGACCCGATTTTGGATAAAATTTTAAACCTACATTCTCTAAACTTAATTGTGGTTCGGCTAAAAACCAAGCGATTAATTCATTGAGTGCATTCGCATTAGGTTCAGCCTTTTGTTTAAATAATGTACTAATCCCAGAAAAAACCAATTTATTATCATTCGTTTGATGTACAACAAGTTCGATTCCATTCACACTGATTGCTCCAAATTTAATTCCTCCGCTGAGTAAACTATTAAAAATATCAACGCCTATATTAAGTTGTTTAACGCTTAATATAGGATAGCTTCGCGTATCATCCCAAATAACGACATCCGATCCATGAAAAACGGGTGTTAAACCCTGCCATGCGACTGAAAATTGTTGGATTTGTACCGGTTTGTGCAATACTTTAGCCGCTAAGTTAGAGATTCCTTGTACTTGTTTATTCAAATAAGGCGTTAAAATTCGTCCCGTAACAACGACTAAAGCAAAAAAAATGATACTACTCGTTAAAAATACGATGAGTAGGCGCAATAGTGAATACAGGAATTGTTTCATTCGACAAAAGCCAAGAAAAATGAATATTGAGCGTTGCAGTTATAAAAATATCAATATTGTGTATTGTAAAGCAAATAAAACAGCTGTACTTTAGATGAGGCTTAACAACAAGTCTAATAGCACGCTGAAATGCAAGAATATAAGCTTATTATACTTTAAAATATTTAAAATTTTTGTTTTTTTAACACATAATGATAATTAATTGATACTGGCACCATGTCATTAAAATCACTTTCTATTTCTGTCGTTATAACGACATACAATCGTCCAGATGCCTTACGTCTAGTTTTACTCGCTTTAACCCAACAAACATTATTACCTAATGAAGTTATCATAGCTGACGATGGTTCGGAAAATGAAACACGATTATTAATTGAACAATTATCAAACCAACTTAATTATCCTCTCAAGCATGTATGGCATAAAGATGAAGGCTTTCAAGCGGCGAAAATCCGTAATAAAGCAGTGCTATGTACCAATAGTAATTATCTTATTTTTTTGGATGGAGACTGTGTTCCTTTTCCGGATTTTATTGAACAACATCGTTTATTAGCTGAACCCCATTGGTTTGTTTCTGGCCATAGAATTTTGCTTGAAAAAAAATTTACAGAAAAAATCCTGAATGAATTTTTACCTATTTATAAAGACTCTCTACGGCAATGGTTATTACATTATTTTCATCGTCAAACCAATCGTCTTTTTCCTTTATTACGTATTCCATTAAATAAATTACGCAAATTATCTTCTAGACGTTGGCAAGGGGCAAAAAGTTGTAACTTAGGCCTATGGAAAGAAGATTTTTTGACCATCAATGGCTTTGACCAAAGTTTTATAGGATGGGGGTATGAAGACTCGGATTTAGTCATTCGTTTGATCCGTGCGGGAATTAAGCGTAAATCAGGAAAATTCGCAATACCCGTTATTCATTTATGGCATCAACCCAATGATCGTGAAAAAGAGCAAATAAATCTTAATTTACTCAAGCAAATAACTAAGGATCAGAGAATTCGCGCAAGAATTGGCATAAATAGTTAATTAATTGGCTGACTCACTTATTCAATTTATAAGGTAATGCTGCAAAAAATAAAGCAGTGAAAATAACATAAAAACATCCCTGAGCAAGATCCATAAGCCAAGAATTAAACAATGAGCCTACCACAATAGATACTAAAACCGCTTGTGCAAAATATTGATGCAACTTTTGCAAGCGAAAACTGGTCCAGGCATGAACAATAAACAGTGTAAGTAAAACCACTATTCCTAATAAGCCAAATTGAACAGCAATATTAAGATATTCATTATGAGGATTTTGCGTAGCAAATTGTTTATGGGGTGAAACGCTCAAATAATCCTGAGCAAAGCTTCCAGTACCCGTCCCTATCCAAGGATGTTTTTTCAACAGTTTAAAACTATTATGATAAAATTTTAAACGTAAACCCACCGAAGTTGCAAAGCTTCCCTGTTTGTATTGATTCACTTCGCTATGAATTAAATTGCAACGTTCTTTAAAATTGGCGGGTAAAAATAATAAGCCGCCAAATAAAAAAATGGAAACTAATAGTCCAGTTAACAATCCTTTCCAACCAAATTGCTGACTCAATAATAATAACAATAAATTGAATAACACTACATAACCCGAACGCCCTAGATTGATAAATAATACATTGTAAGCAGCAAGTAAAAACA
>CASFML010000104.1 GCA_949295795.1 uncultured Gammaproteobacteria bacterium
ATAGCTATATTGCTTATTATCATGCCTGTCAACAAATAAAATGGGCTGCTTCAAACTGGAATGTTTCGATTTACGGATTTTTATTACGTTTAGTAGGCGGCAATGAAAGTAATGTCGCTTTGCTACCCGTTTCCGGTTTAATTACTTATCTGTATCCGTTGCTTGCAGGATTTTTTTTTATTGCGATCCTATATTTCTTACGACCTACGCTAAAAATTCCAGCGCAACAAAAAATCGATCTTGATTTCTCAGTCATCATCACGGCTATGTTATTACTATCCCCTTTAGGTTGGCTGTATTATTTTCCATTACTAAGCATTCCAGTATTAATTTTATGGCAATGGGCAAAAGTAGGGATTTATCCGAGTCTTTTACCCATAGTGTTAATGATCTGCATTTTTTTTAGTAATATCCCCATCAGTCTATTAGGTAGCCAGCAAATCCATACAAGCAATGTTTTGCGGGTATTTTTGAATTCCTCACTGTATTTTTTAGTTTTAATTGGCTTAACGAGTTTACTTTTTTTGCTGCGTTATCATTTAGCAGTTAATACCAACAAAGCTTCCCCTGCTAAAAATAATGACTCTGCGAAACGCATACCCACCGGCCTGTTATTATTAATGGGCATTGTAGCTTTTTTACCCTCTTACCAAGGAATTAGCAAAGCGACTATTGACTGGCTACGACACAGCACACATTATAGTCAGCAGTACTCATTCGTTGTTCATCATCAGGAATAAACTATGTTGCTTTACCCTTCAATAAATCCAATTGCATTTAGCTTAGGACCACTCAAGGTTCATTGGTATGGTCTTATGTATGCCGTTGGCTTTATAGGTGCATGGTTACTCGCTATTTATCGTGCTAAAAAACCCAATTGCGGCTGGACTATCGATGAAGTCAGCGATCTACTCTTCTACACGGCACTCGGCGTTATTTTAGGTGGTCGCGTCGGTTATATGTTGTTCTATGATTTAGGCAACTTCTTAAGTCATCCTTGGATTATTTTTCAAGTTTGGCAAGGAGGTATGTCATTTCATGGTGGGCTATTAGGTGTTCTAATCGCATTCTATTTATTTAGTCGAAAAACCGGAAAAAACTTTTATGATATTACTGATTTTGCCGCGCCGCTCGTCCCAATCGGTCTAGGCGCCGGTAGGATTGGTAATTTTATTAATGGTGAATTATGGGGGCGCATCACCGATGTTCCATGGGCGATGGTGTTTCCACATGCGGGCAATCTGCCTAGACATCCCTCACAACTTTATGAATTCTTTTTTGAGGGAGTGCTATTATTCACAATTCTCTGGATTTATTCGAGTAAAAAAAGATCGCGCATGGCGGTTTCCGCTTGGTTTGCCATTTTATACGGTATCTTCCGTTTTGGATTAGAATTTTTCCGCCAACCCGATCCACAATTAGGCTTTCTTGCTTGGAATTGGTTGACCATGGGTCAGTTACTTTCTATTCCCATGATCCTATTTGGTTTATTTTTGCTATTTAAAATACACAATAACCAAGCTTAAAAACATTAATTATTTTTTACATGGAAGAGAATACGTCCAACGCAGAACTAAAAGGTGCATCACTTTGATTGACATAAAGCTCTGCATTTGATTTTGTTGTTCGTAAAATCAACTGATTAGCTTTCGTCGATGATTGCTCAGAGAAAAAAGATGCATAGCTTTGATTTCTATAAAACTTAGGTTCGTTTACACTTGCTCGAATACTCTGATCGGGCTGCCCAAATGTTTCCAGCGCAGAATTAAAAGAAGCTGTATTACTTTGACTTCTGGAAAGCTTAGGTTCTATATTAGCTCGGATATCCTGATGTGATGGTCCTGATGTTTCTATCACCGAATTAAACGAATTTGACAAAGATTCATGTTTGTGGGTTCAGTATTTTGAGAAGTTAAAGGAAAAACATCTAATTCTTTTGCAAGCTCTTCCAAACCTTGCTCATAGTGATTAACATTATTTTCAAGATAATGCAAATATTTTTTTTCTCTTATTTTTTCTGTTTTCAAATAAGAAATAGTTTCTATTAATTTTTCGATTTTCTTTTCTAAATCTTTCTTTTGATTTTCCATTTCTTCCCTATCTTTAATAACCAATTCTCTTCTTTCTCGCAAATTTTCTTCAGACTTAATTAATCCCTTTAGCTTTTGAGAAGACAATCTTTCTTTTTCAGATACCTCTTCCTCTTTTCTAGCCACTATTCTTTCTCTTCCAATAATTCCTTGGCTTGCAAGGTCTTCTGCTTGCGAATTGATAAGCCTTTTTTCAAATTGTATAAGCACTTTACTCAAATGTGTTCTAAGATCGACGTCAACACTGTTTTCAACATAAGACTTCTTGTGTGAAGCTTTTATATATTTCACTGAATCAGTCAGTAAGCTGTTTTCGGGATTTAATGTATAGATAGGTTTATTGAGTAATTGACGAAACCTATAACCTATTAGCTGGAACCAATGGCCAAGTCTTGAGGTATGATCGGAATATTCAGGTCTATTTTCCTTTTGTGATAGGCCCTGTGGTAAAAAATAACGTAATAAATCACTTTCTGAATATTTTTCGATAACACAAGTCACTAAATAAAGTAATGCTTCATAGTATTTTTTATTAACTTCCTCAATGCTACTATAAAAATAATTATATTTAAAAATCTCTGAAAATTTTTCGGCACCTAATCGGTCAAGATTGTTAAATAATTGTTGAGTTCGCTTTAGAAGTTGCTGACGCTGACTAAAATCGCTTATCGTAATCCCTTGAATTTTAGTAAAAAATATATCTAAGATTTTGCTAGCCTTAGGGTGAAGGCTGGTAATATTGGGCATAAAGTACCTCATTTGTTATTAATTGTTATTAATCCAGAGCAACGTAATAACTATTCTGTTTTAGTATAATAAACAAAACTTAAAGGAAAATTAACCAATATATTTGAAATCCGCACTAAAAATGACAAAAAACACTTTTTTAGTGCGCGCCTAGACTTTAGACCGAAATTTAGCCAAAATGATAGAATACACATCCCATTACTATTTTTTCAGTTTATGCCAGCGGCTCATTATTGCAAAAGCTTTTTTTCTGAAAGCAAAACTCTGTTAATGTTATCGATTCCGCTGATTATGAGCGGTATTATTGATACATCGGTGGGATTTTTTTCGAATATATTTCTGGCGCATCTCGGAGCCACAAGTCTTGCGGCAGGCGCTTTAGTGAATTGGGTATTTACCACGTTAATGGTGATTATTTGGGGCACACTTTCAGCAATTTCCACCTTAGTCGCCCGTTATTATGGTGCCAAAAAAAATGACGAGATCTCCTATGTATTTTACGGCGGCTTATTACTCGCTATCGTTTTAATGCTACCCGCCATGCTTCTCCTGTGGAATCTTTCTCCGATATTTTTGTTTTTTGGCCAAGCGCCGGCAACCGTTAAATTAGCACAGTTTTATCTGCATGGTCTTACTTGGGCAATCATTCCTGACTTTATTATTACGGTATTATTACAATTTGTTGCAGGCTTAGGTCGAACCCGAATTAATTTAACCTTTAGTTTATTATTTGTATCACTGAGTATCTTTTTCAACTATAGTTTAATGTTTGGAAGGTTCGGCTTTCCTAATTTAGGCATTGCTGGAATTGGCTGGGGTGCAGCACTCACTTTTTGGATCATTACCTTAGGATTTAGTTGTTATTTTTGCTTAAATAAAGCCTATCGAGTTTACTTCAAATTCCCCTATTGGCGAAAAATAATTCCACAATTGTATGAGATCTTTCAAGTTGGCTTACCGCTAGGTTTGACCTATTTTTTTGAAGTCGGCTTTTTTCTTGCCATGAGTATCCTAATGGGACGTATTAGTGCGGATATGCTCAGTGCCAATCAGATTGCATTACAATTTTTTTGGCTATTTTCAATTGTCACCTTTGCATTGGCTCAGGGTATTACCATCCGCGTCGGTCATAGTGTCGGTCAAAATAATAAAAATGCGGTCAATCATGCAACCTATGTAGGCATGTTTTATGCCAGTGCTTTTATGTTTTTGGTTGCGCTTATTTATTGGATTTTTCCAGAAAGATTGATTGCTATTGACTTTAATACACAGGATGTTAAAAACTTAACGATAGTGCATTTAGCAACAGAATTTTTAGCGCTAGCCGCCTTAGTACAGCTCTTTGAAGCACCACGATTTGCATTATTTGGTTCATTACGGGGTTTAAAGGATACGCGCTTTACATTATTTACTTCGGTTTTAGTATTTTGGATTATTGCTTTACCCTTAGGCGCAGTCGCGTTATCTTATGGCTTTTCAGGCTATGGCATTTGGTGGGCTACCATTTTAGCTGAAATTATCGGTATATTCTTATTAGTGTGGCAATATCGTCGTAAAATAAAGGAATATCTTTTTGAACCGGAAATCAGTCAGCAAGCAACATTAAAAAAGTAGGTTTTAATATGTCAAAACTTAACCCTCGCCCTATTTTATTACTGATATTGGATGGTTGGGGTTATCGAGCCGAAAAGGATCATAATGCCATCGCGATAGCCAATACACCGCATTGGGATCACTTACTGAAAACCTATCCACACACATTACTTGATGCATCTGGCTCTGCCGTAGGATTACCTGGCGGACAAATGGGTAATTCAGAAGTCGGTCATCTCACGATGGGTGCCGGTCGCGTCCTCTATCAAGATTTAAGCCGCATCAATAAAGCGATAGAAACAGGTGCATTTTTTAAAAATCCTTGTTTGCTCGCAGGATTTGAAAGGATCAAAGTTAATCAAAGCGCTGTACATATTTTAGGACTTTTATCTCCAGGCGGTATCCATAGTCATGAACAACATGGGTATGCCTTACTTGAACTGATGGCGCAACAAAAACTTGAGCATTGTTATTTACACCCTTTTCTTGATGGCCGTGATACCCCACCGAAAAGTGCAGGAAGTTATTTAAAAAATCTTGAAGAAAAATGCCAACAATTAGGTGTTGGTAAAATTGCGAGTGTAATCGGCCGTTATTATGCGATGGATCGAGATAAACGTTGGGAACGTACCGAAGCGGCCTATAATTGTTTAAGTTTAGGACAAGCCGCTTACAGCGCAACCTCCGCTTTACAAGCCTTGCAGTTGGCTTATGCACGCGGTGAAAGTGATGAGTTTGTTTCACCTACTACGATACACGACGCAAATAAATCACCCATCAAGATCCAAGATGGCGATCTGGTTATCTTCATGAATTTTCGAGCGGATCGTGCACGACAATTAAGTCATGCCTTTCTCGATAAAGATTTTTCTGGCTTTAAACGGCAAAGCCAACCTCACTTAGCAGGATTTATTTCTTTAACTGAATATGCCAGTGACATTCCCAGTCAAATTGCCTTTCCACAACAAATCTTATCGAATGGTTTAGGTGAGTATCTCGCGCAACATCATTTGACACAATTACGAATTGCAGAAACTGAAAAATATGCGCATGTCACGTTCTTCTTTAATGGTGGTGAAGAAAGCCCTCATGTTAATGAAACGCGCGTTTTAATCCCTTCAAAAAAGGTCAGTACCTACGATCTTACGCCTAATATGAGTGCAATCGAAATTACCGAACATTTATTAACAGCTATTAAAGAAAAAGGATATGACGTCATCATCTGCAACTTTGCCAACCCCGATATGCTAGGACATACTGGAAGCTTAGCGGCGACGCTTCAAGGAATCCATTGTATTGATGATTGCATTGGCAAGCTTATCGCTTGTTTACAAGAATATGGTGGCGAAGCCATCATTACCGCCGATCATGGTAATGCTGAATGTATGTTTGATGAAAAAACCGGACAAGCACACACTGCTCATACTAATGAGCCGGTACCCTTTGTGTATATCGGCCGACCAGCGAAAATAAATCCAGTCAAGCATCCAAGTTTAGCGGATATCGCCCCGACTCTGTTAAATTTATTAAATTTACCTAAACCAAAAGAGATGACCGGTCAAAACTTGATCACATTTGAATAACTTAGATCTCCGCACACTCTTTATTGGTCAATAAAAAAACCATTTTTCTCTCGCCCCCCTCGCAAATTCATTAAAGTGAATTACACTATAAATAGAGTAGCCAAATGTGGCGATTTATGCATGCAACATCATCGATTTCCGCAAGAGTAAACTTTGTATAAATACTAAATAAAAGGATAAGCTCGTATGAAATTAAAAACGCTATTTTTTCTCCTTCTCACCTGTTCCTTATTAGGGTTTAGTACCTCACCTTTTTCTGGCCAAACGAAGACTCCCTCTTCCCCAGAAGATAAGCTTTCTCAAGATGTATTACGTTTTAATCGCGAACTCGAAATTATCAAAAACGAATACGTACAAAAAACCTCCGAGCATGAGTTGTTACAAAATGCCATGCAAGGAATGGCAAGTGGTCTCGATCCCCACTCAAGCTTTTTAAATTCAGATGATCTAAAAGATTTACAAACAGCAACAACCGGTGAATTCAGTGGTTTAGGCCTCGAGGTCGGTATGGAAGAAGGCGTGCTACGGGTAGTAACCCCTATCGATGATGGGCCTGCACAAAAAGCCGGCATTAAACCCGGAGATTGGATAGTACGCATTAATAACACACCGATTCAAGGTCTAAGTTTACGAGAAGCCGTCCGAAAAATGCGTGGTGAAAAAGGTAGCTCCATTCAATTAACCTTAGTTCGACAAGGTCAACATAAACCACTGTTAGTGAATTTAAAACGCAGCATTATTCATATCCAAAGCATCAAAGGACATTTATTAGAACCTGATTATGCTTATATTCGTATTAATAGTTTTCAAGCTAGTACACGCCATGATTTAGATCAAATGATCGCAAAGTTGCAACGTCAACAAAAAACCCCAATTAAAGGTTTAGTACTCGATTTAAGAAATAATCCTGGAGGTTTATTAACCTCTGCAGCAGACGTCACCAATGCTTTTCTTGATACTAAGAAAATGCTTTACAACCAAGTGATCGTTTATACGCAAGGCCAATCTTCGGAAGCGAATATGAAAATTACTGCTAAACCCAATAATCAAGTGTATGCAGGAACCTTAATCGTTTTAATTAATCAAGGGAGTGCATCGGGTGCTGAAATCGTTGCCGGAGCATTACAAGATAACAAACGGGCTATCATTCTAGGAACCAAAAGTTTTGGTAAAGGATCCGTGCAAACCGTTATCCCCTTAGATGAAATGTCGGCACTTAAATTAACAACGGCATTATATTACACACCTTCAGGTCGATCGATTCAAGCTTCTGGCATTGTACCTGATATTACCTTGGATGATTTAAAAATAAATTCCTTAAGCGAAAATCCCGCTGAACCTATCTATCTGCATGAAGCAGAATTAAAGGGCCATTTAAAAAATGGGAATACCGCATCAAATACGCTGTTTTCAACCGCTCCCATTAACAATAATGATTTAGTAAAAAATGATTATCAATTATTTGAAGCACTAAATCTATTAAAAGGCCTAGTCGTTTTACAAAATAGCCATACTGCCACATAAAGATTTTTATGTGTTATGGACTGTGCTTTTATTCATTTAGGGCCGTAAACTTCCATTATTTTCGTAACTATTCGCACGCGATCTCGATTCCGGACTTTCTATATTGTACAAATTGTATTTATTTAACGTGGGTGCAAAGCTAACTGATTTCTTTCTTGTTGGAGAATCTTCAGATTTTTCTTCAGCTAATGTAACATACACATTATCGACATTAGTCATTTTAATTTGATATTTTTCAGCAAAAGAATTTCTTAATTCAATCAAATTTTTTTTTAAGGTATTTAATTCAGATTTACAATTTTTATAAATCTCATCATATCTTAGTGTGATTTCAACCGGGCGATTCTTAAGACTGATTAAATAAGTACATAAAACCAAACCCAGCCCAAAAATGATTGCTAAAGGTATAAATACAAATGCCGAGTAGATACATCCTACTCCTGAAAGAAGCATTGAAGAAAAAAATACTATCGATAAAAATAACTTCATTTTTCCATTTTGACAACTTGATTCATGACATTGTTCAGGTTCAGAAAAGAATCTAAAATTTTCTTGAAAAACCTTTCTTATCCGTTGCATTTCTTCTGAAGTAAATTTTTCATCACGCGCTAAAATATAAATAAGCTTTAGAGGTTCCATGATTAAAGGCGATTCAAACATCAAGGGAAGGTATTTGGCTGTGATCCTATAGTCAGAAAAATAGTTAACCAAATCAATTAAATCCTCATCGCTAATTTGTTCTTCTAGCATAATATTTCCTCCTTAAATAATATACTTCTAATAAAACCTATCTAAATTTTTGACTTTTGTCTATCGGATTTTGCAAAAATTAATTTAAAAAGCTTGGTTATAAAGCTTATATTTTTATTTTATATCTCGAGTATATAAAAATTTTAGTTTAAAAAGGTTGAATTAAAAAATAATTATAGTTTTTTTTAAAGATTTTTTATAATTAAAATCTTGCATTTAGTTTATTTTTCACCTATAATCTTTTAGTGTGATAAGCGCCGATTTGAGCTACAGCTTGCTGGCGCTATATTAAGTTTAGCTAAAGCGTCACGAAAACCACCACAGCTTTCGTCAGGTGGTTTTTTTTCGCTACTTATTTTTAGTCGTAAGACCAACTAAGAGTGAATCGTCATGGATGATTATTGTTGTTCCTTTAAAGATTTTGTATCTATTCAACACTCCTCGCAAGTACTGCTTTTATTCTGTTTATCTTTATCGCCTAGGTAGCCTGTTTTAAGGCAAGAGTGACCTCTCTCATTAAAACAGGCTCTTAAGTAATCTTTGTTATTAAAAAAGGGATTTTTTTAATTTTTTTAGGGAAAAAGTTATGTCAATTCGTTTAAATCAATCACATGTCCTAGGTCTACCTCGAATTGGTGCTAATCGTGAAATGAAAAAATCGGTTGAAAGTTATTGGCGTAAAGAAATATCGATAACCGAATTACAACAAATTGGCCAACAGATTGAAGATAAGAATTGGCACATGCAAATAGAAGCGGGCTTAGATTTTGTTACGGTCGGTGATTTTTCTTGGTATGACCATGTATTAGATCATAGTGCTCTGTTAGGTGCGATTCCAGAACGTTTTATACAACATCATAAAAAAACCGATCTCAATACCTTGTTTTGTATGGCGCGAGGTCAAGCACCTGAAACCCAAGAAACAACGGCCTGCGAAATGACTAAATGGTTTAATACCAATTATCACTATATTGTCCCCGAATTTACTGCGGATCAACATTTCGAATTAAATACCGATTATTTATTGACCTCGATTGATCGCGCATTGGCTAAAGGTTATCGTGTAAAACCCATATTACTGGGACCCTTAAGTTATCTGTGGTTAGGAAAAAACAAGGAAATTGAATTCGACAAATTAAATTTATTAGAAAATTTATTAGCTGCTTACAATCAAATCTTCATTGAATTTAGCAAAAGAAAGATAGAATGGTTCCAATGTGATGAGCCTATTTTAGTTTTAGATTTACCGTCAACTTGGCAACAAGCTTATCTGAAGGCTTATCAACAATTAAATTTTAATAATAGCCACTGTTTATTAACCACTTATTTCGGTTCGATCCATG
>CASFML010000105.1 GCA_949295795.1 uncultured Gammaproteobacteria bacterium
AAACCATTACGCTACGTCGCTTTTATCAACGCACATTAAAAAAATCCTATCCGTTGATAATTATTGATGGGAAACCGACGGAAGAAAATATTGTGTGGCTTCAAAAAAAATCACACCATTATCAACGTAGTTTTTACGGATTTAATTGTGCAGGGTATCACCATTATGATCCTTTAGCGCATGGTGGCTATACAGAACTTAAAGACAAGCTCATTAGCTTAAAAGATCACTGGGAAAATGATTATTACCGCTCTATCGCTGAAGACTACTTGCAAACTACCTTTGAAGTTTTATTAACATTAAAAGAAGATTTCGATCTAAAAATGGTAATACGTTGTTTAAATTACGAAGAGCTTGCTCTCAAAACACGGGCTCTAAGTGACGAATCATTAAAGGCACGCGTACAGCATTTACAACGTTATGACATTAAAGATATCACTGGACTGCAAGCCCATTTAAACTTATCAGTCCATTCTGAGCTAGGTCAATTTTTTGAAAAAGCATCCAACACATTTAATTTAGCTGAGATAATTAAATCAGGTAGTGTGGTTTACTTTGCTTTACCAGCCTTACGTTTTCCTAGTTTTGCTAAGGTGTTAGGTAAATTGATTATCAATGATATCAAAGCTGTAATTGATCGATTAGATTCTAAACAACGTATTTTTACTGTTTTTGATGAATTTTCTGTGTTTGCAGGAGAACAAGTGCTTAACCTGGTGAATATGGGAAGGGGAAAAGGTATTCACGCGATTTTTGGTACACAAGGTTTAGCGGATTTGAAACGCGTTGATATCAATTTTGAAAACCAACTATTAAATTGCGTCAATACATTGATTTGTCATCGATTAAATGATCATGAAAGTCCCGCACGGGAATTTGAGGGAACGTTTAAAAGTGATGTAAGTGTTTGATTATTCTGGTGGCCGAAGGTGGAATCGAACCACCGACACAAAGATTTTCAGTCTTCTGCTCTACCGACTGAGCTATTCGGCCATAAGGGCACAGGATTGTAATCAATTTCATTAAATTTAGCAATTACTAGAAGTTTATTGCAGAACTTAATTGGACGGGTTTGTTTGACTGAAGTTAACTGTCTGGACTAAAGCGAACAATCGGATTTTGGTGATGCTCGACATTCTGACTTAATTTTTTTCTTCTTCACAGATAAAATGCAGTAGCGAGTCAAATCAATTTGTAATCTTTGGATGTTTTCCGAGAATATAACGTTAAGTAATATCGCTCATTTTATTTTTTTGGGGTGTTTTTTAATATGATTATTAATAATCTCGGTTTATAAGCGCTTAATGAAACATCGGAGTGGGCAATCGCATACTTTATTTTATTATTTGTTTATCTCTAGGTTAAATAACTTCTCTATCTAAATCTTATTAAATAGGGTAGAAAAATTGAGTCAACATAGGGAAGTTTTACTGGATTATTCGCTTTAAATCTAGTATGACTTGCTGTATGATTCCCGCCATAAATGATACAATATTAACCAAATGACAGTCTCTGGACTATACTTATGTCACGGGTCCCTACAGCAGCACATTGGCGCGATTCAGCTCGTATACCACGATTTTTTTTAATCGATGCACGGGCAGCCTTTCCGTTACTCTTATTTTTACTGCATATCAGGGTTTGGAGCTTTGTATTGGCGATAGTAGCTATGGCGTTTTTTGGCTTATTAGAGCGTTATGGTTTTTCTGTTACGGTTTTTTTACGTTGGTTACGTACGGTGTTGGCCGGACCACGTAAGATAGCTGTTCCATGGTGGAAGGAATAGAAGTTATGGAATTAAAAAAAGCGTTACATGCCATTGCCAAGTCTTTAGGAGCTAATTTTACTTTGAAAGCGAGACCGATTACCTATGATGAGGTTTTTTCCGAAGTAGGGTTATTACCCGCTATTGCTCGTCGTGCGGACCAATTGTGCTCATTATGTTTAGGCTATGGAATTGGTGTTACTTTTGACGAAATAGAACAATCTTTGCTAGGCGTAAAAGCAACCTTTGATGAAGTGACACCGAATATTTTACGTTATCTTTGTATTACTGATGTACTATGTGAGTTGATGCAAAATGGAGGCTCAACGACTCAAACCCCACTTGATGAACTCATGTACGACTAGTACATTTTAAAAGAAAATCACCATGGATTATCTGCCTATTATTTATGCTTTTAAAATATACTTAAAGCAATGGGATTTTTGATAAATGCTGTGAATAAGATTGCAAATTGATTAGCAACGCAGACAATGTCAAGTGTGAAGCGTATTTAAAAAAATAATTTTTGAATTTTTACAGAGGCTCAAATGTCGTTTCCATTAATATTAGTTAAAAAGAATCCATTAAGATTGGCTATAGCACAAGCTTACTACGCCGATGAAACTTCCTGTGTTAGACAGTTATTGCAGCAAGCGGCTTTACCTCATCAGGTAACTGAAAAAATTGCGCAACGTGCCGCTCGATTGATTGAACAGATTCGTGCACAGCGTTTGTCCAAAGGAGGGTTAGACGCATTTTTATATGAATATGATCTATCAAGTGAAGAAGGGATAGCCTTGATGTGTTTGGCAGAAGCGCTATTACGGATACCCGATAGTGGTACCGTGGATGCCTTATTAAAAGATAAGATAACTAATGCCGATTGGGCTTCTCATCTTGGTCAAAGCGCCTCTTTTTTTGTTAATGCCAGTACTTGGGGATTAGTATTAACAGGGAAATTATTACAGTCGGAACAAACCAGCGGTTTAGGGAATGTTTTGCGTCGTTTTGTCGGTCGCAGTAGTGCTCCCATCATTCGTAAAGTGGTCAAACAAGCCATGCAGGTATTGGGTCGTCAATTTGTGATGGGTCAAGGAATTGATGAAGCATTAAAGCGTGCAAAATCCTATGAAGCCAAAGGCTATCGCTTCTCTTATGATATGTTGGGCGAGGCGGCACGTACCGAAAAGGATGCAGAGCGTTATTTTCAAGCGTATCACCATGCAATCATTGCCATTGGTCAAGCGGCTTCAGGCAAAGCATTGAATGATGCGCCAGGAATTTCAATTAAATTATCAGCCTTACATCCGCGTTATGAATTTGCTAAAAAGGAAGTAGTTGTTCCTTTTTTAACTAAACAATTAAAAACACTCGCTTTAGCGGCAAAGGATCATAATATTACATTGACAGTCGATGCCGAAGAAGCGGAGCGTTTAGATATTTCCTTGGATATTATCGGCGCGGTATTTTGCGATCCTGATTTAGCGCATTGGGAAGGATTTGGTTTAGCGGTGCAGTCTTATCAAAAGCGCGCGCCTTTTGTGATTGATTGGTTAATTGATCTCGCTAAAAAGCAGAAGAAACGCTGGATGGTTAGATTAATTAAAGGTGCTTATTGGGATACCGAAATCAAAAATGCTCAATTAAAGGGATTACAATCTTATCCAGTATTTACACGTAAAGCAGCCACTGATGTGTGCTTTGTGGCCTGTGCCAAAAAATTATTGGCCCACTCTACAGAAATCTATCCGCAGTTTGCTACACACAATGCCTACACTTTAGCGACGATACTTGAGATAGCCGGAAAGAATCGTGATTTTGAAATGCAATGTTTACATGGTATGGGTTATACCTTGTATGATCATATCGTCGGGCCTAAGCATCTTAATATTCCGTGTCGTGTTTATGCACCGGTGGGTGGACATGAAGATTTATTGGCTTATTTGGTGAGACGTTTATTAGAAAATGGAGCAAATACTTCATTCGTTAACCGCATTATTGATCCGAACATTCCTATTGATGAGATGTTAGAAGATCCGGTGCAAAAATTAATGCAATTGGAGACCATTCCTCATCCTAAAATTCCCTTGCCGAGAGATATTTATGAACCGGGCCGAAAAAATTCTCGTGGCATCGATTTTTCGGATAGTGAAACCTGGGAACCCCTCGCTAGCCAAATAGAAGCAGCGACTAAAAAGATCTATAGTGCGGGTCCTTTAATTCAAGGTGAATTAGTCGAAGCGGGGAAAATGCATGCTATCCGTAATCCCGCTAATCCTCAAGAAATTGTTGGACATGTTAGTTTGGCGAGTGTCGAACAATTAGAGCAGGCAATCAGTCATGCCCACCACATGAATTTTACCTGGGCCAATACATCTGTTGAACAACGAGCCGCTTGTTTGGACCGCGCCGCGGATCTTTTTGAACAACGTTTAAGTGAGTTTATGGCATTGGCGGTCAAAGAGGGAGGTAAAACACTGAATGATGCCATTGCTGAAGTGCGCGAAGCGGTTGATTTTTGTCGTTACTACGCCATGCGTGCCCGTTTAGATTTAGTACCGCAATTATTGCCAGGACCTACCGGTGAAGAAAATTGGTTAAGTGTTCAAGGCAGAGGAGTTATTGCTTGTATTAGTCCCTGGAATTTTCCTTTAGCTATTTTTATTGGTCAAGTGACGGCGGCCTTGGTGGCCGGAAATACGGTTATCGCTAAACCCGCGAGTCAAACGCCGTTAATTGCAACGGCTGCGGTGCAACTTTTATATGAAGCGGGAATTCCAGGAGAGGTGTTACAACTATTACCGGCCAGTGGTGCAGTGATTGGGCCAAAAATAACCTTTGATCCACGCATTAAAGGAATCGTATTTACCGGATCGACCGAAACGGCGCGTGAAATTAATCAAGGTTTAGCGAGTCGTGAAGGCGGGATTTTACCTTTCATTGCTGAAACCGGTGGGCAAAACGCCATGATTGTTGATTCTTCTGCACTTAAAGAACAAGTGGTAGTGGATGTATTGAACTCGGCTTTTGGTAGTGCGGGCCAACGTTGTTCAGCATTACGGGTATTGTTTGTGCAAGAGGAAATGGCGGATTCGTTAATTGAAATGCTCTGCGGGGCGATGGCTGAGTTGAAGTTGGGTGATCCGAGTGAGTTGGCAACGGATGTCGGTCCAGTGATTGATAATGCCGCTAAAAAAACCTTACAAGAACATTTTGATCGTATGTCTCAAGAAGCGACATTGCTTTATCAATGTAAGCTACCGAGTGAATTAGATCAAACCAATTTCTTTGCGCCCTGTTTATTTGAATTAGCGAGTTTGGATCTTTTGAAGCGCGAAGTGTTTGGTCCGATCTTGCATGTTATTCGCTATGCGGCTAAGGATCGTGAGCAGGTGATCCATGCTATCAATCACACGGGATATGGATTGACCTTAGGGATACAAAGTCGCATACAACATACGGTGGACAGCATTTCTCGTCAGGTGCATGTCGGCAATCAATATGTTAACCGTTCTATGATAGGTGCAGTGGTAGGTGTACAGCCTTTTGGTGGTGAAGGTCTTTCTGGAACCGGGCCTAAAGCAGGAGGTCCACATTATTTACCTCGTTTGTGTTTGGAACGCTCCTTATCCATCAATACGACAGCCGCAGGAGGTAATGCCTCTTTGCTTTGCTTGGAGGAATAATGGATCATAGTT
>CASFML010000106.1 GCA_949295795.1 uncultured Gammaproteobacteria bacterium
CAAAATCAATTGAAAATAAATTTGTTAATGGTTTTTTAAATGCCCTACCACTGGCCGGAAATCTCAGTTTATTAGCTAGCAATGAAAATAATTTAGCCACAACGGCCGCTAGGATAGGTGTTAACATAGGCAGTGTAAGTGTAGTTAGCACAGCGATACAAACTGGATGGTATTTCTTTTCTAAGCGGCGCAATGCCGCACCCAATACCGATTTTGAATTAAATATCCGTGACACTAATGAATTAAGGGATGGTTTATCACCGCTAAATAAGACTACATTTCTAATGGAGATATCTCAATACAAAATTCAGTCGCTGCTCCTGTTTATGCAGAGATTGAAGAAGACGTAGTGTATGCAAGTATGGAAAGACTTGATGAAGAGTGTTATTTGTTTCCTAATCCAAAATCCGCTACTAATTCAGACTCTAATCCACCCACTCTTCCACTAAGAAATCAATCCTTACGCAAATTCTTGTCTACCGGAGGATTGGACGTCTTCTCTTCTATTAGAAATGAAGAAGCTATTATTACTCCTGTATCTAGTGTATCTAGCTTCAGTAGTATTACTTATAGCAATTAAACATTCATCCTGCAAAACTAAGCCTGCTAATGCGGGCTTTATTTTTTTGTATTCTAAATAAAAAAATGCAATTGTTTAAACTTCTCTTTAAGCAAAAAAATTATTATGTTTATGCATTATTATCTAAAAAATAAATCGATTTTTTTGTTAAGGATCTCTTAAGTTTTCACGCCTACGATGAAGATCATTTTTTTAGAGGTAGGTATATCATGCCCATTAAATCAGATACTACAAATTCCCAGTCTTCTTCAGATGAACTTTATATAAATATTTTAAATGGTACTTGCGATGATGAATGTGTAAGATCAGTTAACCCTCAAGATTTTACCCATTTTCTAGATTCATTCTTATTTAATTCAAAGTGCGATAAAACTAAAGTTGAATTTTTTAATATACCATGCGCAACTCTTGAAGGAAAAAATGCCATCATACACGGCATACTAAAAACTGGAATAGAAAATTTTAGAACAAAAAATCTTTTTAATTTCCTAGGTAATTACATAAAAATTCATAAAGATTCTTTATCTGAGAAAAATATTGAGGATTTAATTTTTTTCACGGTTCATTACGATAAAGCATTTAGAAGTAAACTGATTCTTGGCGAAACTATAAATAACAATGACATTATAACCTTTTCAGATTTTCTGTACTTTTTCAGAAATTTATTAATTATTCCAAATATTAAAGAATGTGATACTCGCGAGCTTATTCACACACCCAATGCAGAGAAGTTACAAAATATTACTTTTGGTGAATTAAAATCCTTTGAGTTTGTTATCGGTAATACCGTAGAACTTTTAAACGATTTCTCCGTAAAATTAAATTCTACCGCTAATAATTTTACAGAAGAAAATTTATTGTCATATCTTGAAAATGCAGGTGCTTTAGGTTTTGAATTTAAGATCAAAGAAGATTTTCAATTTTTTGCTGAGCAAATACTACACCAAACTCAACAGCTGCTTTCATCACTAAGTCCAAGAAATTACAGTGATGAATTTAAAAAATCAGTAGCTTGGACATTTCTAAGTCCGTATCATCACAACCATGCTGAAGATATTGAATCTGACTGCCAAAAATTATTTGGATTAGAGAATTGCTTGCCTCCCGACGATGAATCCACACGTTTGATTTTCAACAAAATTCGTACTTCTGACCTCCAGTCTATCGATTTTAGTAACACTAATTATCAATTGGTCATCGATAAACTGTCACAAGGCACATCCACGAATATTGAAACTCAATTGAATGAATTAAGTCATATTAATAAACTTACAAATATTATAACCTTCCTTAAAGATTATTTGAAAAAAAATAATCCCATAGATGAAGCTTATGTAAAAAAAACCTTTAGACTAACTAGTTCTTTGTTTAACATTTCTAATCCAAATACAACATTATTAAGAAATATCGAGAATAAGCTAGATATCAGATTTTTTAAAATGATCCAGGCACAAATAGCATTCATATTAAATCTTGTTAAACATAATTCAACAGGAAACCACTGGTTTGATAAAAACCACATAATTTCTCAATTGCAAAATTTAACCATTGCTGTTATCCAAAGCTATGAAGCAAATAAATACTCCACTAATACCGATGAATCTGTTAAAAATATTCCAAAATCTTATTTGGACATAATTAATTATTGTAAAGATGTTGATTCGTTGTTAAATGAGGGCTCTAAATCATTTGCTAACGCTATTTATAAAATAGCTGAAGCATGTTTATTAAATCCAACGGTTTGCAACAATAAGCAAATAAAACAACAAAGCTTCGAAATCTTAGGTGGGATGGTCCGTAAATTCGATCGTGCACATAGGAACGATCTCGCTAAAGAAGTTATAAATTTAACTAAAAAATTAAAAGATTTTATTGCCCGTTCAAACACTACTACTCGTGAGTTAGGAGATGATGTCGCTAACTTCCTTAGAATTCGTCATTCAAGAAACCAAGTTCTGATGGATAACGACTGTCGAGAGTTATTTGGTCTCAACTTAATAGATTGTGGTTTCGATACAGGGAATACCACAAATGTAACATTTGCTGACCCTATTCCTGCCATCTATCCTCAAGAAATAGTTACAACAGAACTTCCTACCTCTTTAAATAATACATCATTTGATCAAGCTGGGAATACGACAACCATTGATTACGCTAATAACGACATCATTGCAAATCAACCGTTTTCCTTAGCATCCAAAATAGGTACCGCTATGGGTCTCGGCGCATTGACAGGATTTTTTAACGGTGGAAATCAAATTCTATTGCACATCGCTGAACAAAAAAATTGCTCATTGTCGACACGGCGCCTCTTAGCTGTCACCTTAGCACTGGCCAATTCATTTGCTATCTCAAGCTTGCCATTGATTTATTCCATCATAGAAAATTTTGGGAATGAAGAAACGGACTCATTAGTTAATTCTCAAAAATTACTCACTTGCACCTATGCTTTCATTACCAGCGTACTTTTGCAAACCCTTAATGCTGGTATGCAATATGCTTTACCCAAAAAATCGATATTAAAAAATCTTTTTAATATGTTACCGTTATTCGCTGGTTTATGGATGCTGGCTAATAGCGAAGAAGGCGCTATTGAAAGTTTTGCGATTTTAGGTACACATATTTTAACGTCTATGGCAGCCAGTTTATTGACTTATTTTTCCTTCAAGCAATTCGTTAATCAACAACCATTGCACAGCAAAACCTTCAATCCTAAAGTAACAAATGGCTTTAAAAAAGATGTTGAAGAAGGTGCTGTTGAAATGGAAAATTTAACACCTGAAATTAACGTTAATAAAACTAAATCTGCAAGAACATTCAAATATTTAACTCAGGAAAATCTTGCAAACGTAAGAGAAAACTCAAATCTGCTTAAAATTAACTTAGAACAATTTATTGATAATTTAAAACAAAGTATTAATAGTGATGAGACTTCTAAACAAAACTCTACAAGTCAGAATTTGGTAGAACAATATGAAAAGAATATCATGGATAAAAAACATGTTTTGAATATGCTAATTGAACCATCCAAAATAGTAACCAACCTTCATGAGTGCTTAACAGATGATCAGCATAAGGCAGCTTGTTTAGAATACGAGGATTTCAAAAATTTTTGTAACAACATGGAAAAAACGGCTAATGTATTTAAACTTATGCAAAATTTTTATGAAAAAACAAGAGGAAATAATAATTTACGAGATGCATTAAATAGAGCGTGCGGTTATGTGGAGGCCCAAAATAAAAATTTCAATTCCAATACTTTGCAGGAATTAACACAAATGTTTGACTCCTTAGATACCTTATTATCTCCGGTAAGAGGTTTTGTGAATGCATATTCTACCACTGATGCTGGCCATAGAGGAGAACAATTAGGCGAAAAAAATGGAAAAAAACAAGTCTTAGAAAATCTGGGTAAGTTTCAATCTTCTACTAACTTTTTTGCAGCATCCAATGACATGAAAAAACGTCCCTATAGTATGGCTGGTCGACCATCTTCTTCTGGATCAGATGAATCAGGGAATAGCGCATATAATCCTATCGATCCACAACAAATAACTCCGTTATTAAATGGAACCAGTTGTAGAGTTTAAGACAAATACTTAACCAAAGAGCCTGCTCTGCAGGCTTTTTTTTATTTATGATTTAGCCCTGTAAAATATTGCGATAATCGATAGCTAATTTTTTTAAATCGAGTTGATTAAAAAACAATGAATAGCACATCCAACAACTTAATGCCGCTAAATCACGAAATTGATGGGGCATATGATAAGGTTTGACTAGCAATCCTTCTTCAAACAGATGCGCAAGTAAACGTTGATCCTCTAAACTGGTTTTGCCGACAAATAATAAATCGATTCTATCGACTAAACCCTGCTCGACGGCTAAACGCAAATAATTGTAGATTAAGATAAAACCTTTACTGTAAACAAGGTCCTTAGTAAATGGGCCTAATGTCGGTAAACTCCCACGAAAGATTCGCACACTACTTTTATAACTTTCTTCCGGTGTATAAGCTTGCTCAAGAAAAAAATTAAATACTTGCAGGAAATCCGCACCCTCTTCCGCCATGGCAATGCCAGTGACGCGATCCGTCAATTTTTTTATACGCATCGGTGAAGAAACAAAATGAAATAACTCCATGATAATCGCTAAACCTTCTTGATTAGCAATCGCTGAAGGGGGTCCTTTTCCTAAAAAGCTACAAATCGGCTGATGCATACCATTGAGTGTTGTACCCATGTGTACCCAACCTTCATGCACCTCCAAAATACGTAAATCACGTTCGCTAAATAAGGCATCTTGTCGGATCTTGATGGTTTCAGCACCGGCTGCAGCATCAGCGACGATCCCATCACTAATAACCATCCATTTTTTTATTTTTAGCTTTTGTGCTTTATCCTTAGTAGATTTGTGCTGCTTAAAATAGTTGGATAATCGATGATTCAATATCTCTGCGGCTTGTTGACTATCATAGCGTTTCTCATCCAGTTCATTGAGCGTTTTATCCTTAATATTCATCAATGCTTGGGAAACACTCGGCACCAAATCCTTTAAACGTGGCGCATTCACATAAAAGGCATCATCAGCACTACCATACAGTTCTTGTGATAACGCACTAAATTCTGGTGTGCCACGTGCCGCTAGCAGATCCAAAACATCCTGATATTCTCGACACATACGCAACATAATGCTACCAATACTGCTTATTTGTCCGACTTCACGATTAATATCGCGCTCGAGCGCTTGGAATTCTTCACGTTTTTTATGAATATCAAAGGCTAACTTATTTTTTCGATAATATTCGGCATCGACCTTCGGTAATTGTTTACATTTCTTTTTAAAAAAATCTTGCTGAATCTCTGGCCCCCATTTAATACTATCTAAAATCTTTATGGCATCTTGCGCCTGAACGATACGATCCGATAATTCACGTAACCGTGCGCGATAGGCCTTTTCATAACTTTTCATTCATCGCTACTCCCTTAGGCTATGTCGAAAATCTAACGACATAGCAAAAATTTAGCTTAAATTGACTAGATTATCCTACTTTTATTGGATGGTATCGAATTACCCAGACTTCTAGTTACTTTAATAAATTATTCTTGCAACAAATTTGTCAATAATTGCATCTGTTCTACTGAGTCATTCAACGCCGGGATATAATTAAAACGTTTACCTCCCGCCTTTAAAAATATCGATCGATATCGTTCAGAAATTTCTTCCAAAGTTTCTAAACAATCGACAGCAAAACCGGGACAGATGATGGAAACCTCTGTGATGCCACGTGCCGGTAATTGTTGCAATACTTCATCGCAATACGGTTGCAACCACTTAGCACCACCGAAACGTGATTGAAAGACAATTTGATAATCATCGGCGGCTAATTGCAAACGTTCCGCGATTAAACGCACCGTGGTAACACATTGCTGTTGATAGGGATCACCTAACTCGACACACCGTTGCGGTAAACCATGGAAGGAAAAAAGTAAATAATCATTTGATTCTAATCGATATTTTTTGAGTTGTTTTACCAAAGCTTCGATATATAAAGGGTAATAAAAATACGATGCTATAAAGCGCACATGTGGAATAAGGCGTGTTTGCTGTAGCAATTGACTAACTTTATCAAAACAACTGGCCGTTGTAGCGGCAGAATACTGAGGATATAACGGCAAGACCGTAATAGAACTGACGCCGGCTGCTAACAGTGTATGGATTCCGGCTTCAATACTGGGTTGGCCGTAGCGCATGGCCAACACTACTTTATAGGCTTCACCTAAATTAATTTGTAGCTTGTCAGCTAAACGTTGGCTATAGACTGCTAAAGGTGAGCCCTCATCCATCCAAATACTTTGGTAAAGTAAGGCAGAACGTGGTGCACGCAGCGGCAAAATAACGCATTTTAACAATGGCTGCCAAAACCATGCCGGTAATTCCACCACTCGTCTATCGGATAAAAACTCAGCTAAATAATCACGTACGGCGCGTCGACTGGATGCCTGCGGTGTTCCTAGATTAATCAGTAATACGCCGGATTTCACGTACGGATGCCTTTACCGCGGTTTAACAAATAAAGATTAATACAGTATAAAACCACACAACTCGCAAAGATGATGAGCAGTGCCGAAATTACTGGAATATCGCTGATACCTAATAAACCATATCGAAAACTATTCACTATATATAAAATTGGATTAAACAAGGATAAATGACGCCAAAAGCTCGGCAGTAAATCGATCGAGTAAAATATCCCACCAAGATAAGTCAGTGGCGTTAAGACAAAGGTAGGCACAATAGAAACGTCATCAAAGGTTTTGGCAAATAAACCATTGGTAAAACCTGCCAATGAAAATAAGATCGTGGTTAATGGCACAATAGCCAATAACACAAAAATATTATAGACATGTAATTGCGTAAAAAATAACGCTAAGAGGGTCACCAATAAACCTACTAATAAACCGCGTGCAACACCACCGGCAACAAATCCTGCTAAGAGTAAATAGTTTGGCAAGGGAGCCACGATCAATTCTTCGATACTGCGTTGGAACCGCATACCAAAAAAGGACGTCACGACATTGGTATACGCTGCGGTAATTACCGACATCATGATCAACCCTGGGGCAATATACTGCATATAACTATAACCCTCGATACTGCCTAAACGCTGACCTATTAAATTTCCAAAGATCATAAAGTAAAGGCTCATAGTCACTAAAGGCGGCAATAAGGTTTGCACCCATATACGCAAAAAACGTCTTATTTCTTTGCGTAATAAACTAATAAATGCGATCCAATAGATTTTTGCTTGCATATGTTTAATCTTTCTAATCTCTCTTATCTTAAGTCAGCTTTTTACCATCATTTATTTTTATTCGCAGCAATTAAATTGAGAAAGAGTTCTTCTAAACGATTGGCTTTATTGCGTAAACTGGTCACTTCAATATGATGACCCTCTAAAAATCCAAATAAATTATTCAGCGATTGTTCCTTAGCCACATCGACTTCTAAGGTCACGTTATCTAATAAACGCATTGCAAACGGCGATTGCGGTAAATCCACCAAAGGTTTTTTTAAATCAAACACAAAGGTTTCCATATTTAACGTCGTTAAAAGTTGTTTCATACTGGTATTTTCGATAATGCACCCTTTATCAATAATCGCAATGTTTTTACAAAGATATTCCGCTTCTTCTAAATAATGCGTCGTTAAAATAATGGTTATTCCTTGTTGATTAATGCTGCGTAGAAATTCCCACATCGAACGTCGTATTTCGATATCCACTCCTGCGGTAGGTTCATCCAATATCAGCAATCGCGGTTGATGCACTAAGGCACGCGCTATCATCAGTCGACGTTTCATACCGCCCGAGAGTTGCATGGAAATTTGATCGCGCTTATCCCAAAGATCTAATCTTTTCAAATAAATCTCTGCACGTTGTTTGGCCAAACGTCTAGGAACGCCATAATAACCCGCTTGATAAACAATAACATCCATTACTTTTTCAAAGATGCTGAAATTAAGTTCTTGCGGTACGATACCAATACAAGACTTTGCCGCTTCTAAATCGCTATCAAGATTATGTCCAAAGACTTCCACCGTTCCCGTGGTTTTATTAACCAGTGAAGCAATAATCCCAATGGTTGTTGATTTTCCAGCACCATTCGGTCCCAGTAATGCAAAAAAATCGCCCTCAGCCACATTAAGATCAATGTTTTTAAGCGCAATAACCCCATTATTATAGATTTTGCTCAGGCCTTGGA
>CASFML010000107.1 GCA_949295795.1 uncultured Gammaproteobacteria bacterium
GAGATCAATTTTAACTGTCTCCATAAATTCTAAAGAACTTGGAGTTGTTTGTTGAATATCAAGTAAGCGTTTAAGCCATTCTCGTGCTCGTAGATGTGGGCGAAGATCATTTGCTTTAGTTTTTTCCTCTAGCCAGTAATTTACAATACCATGATCCGCCCCATTATCCATGGTAGACGTACGAATCTGTATGTGAATTGAAGTGGCAGCAGGAACAAATAAAGTGGTATGTAATGCTTGATAACCATTTGCTTTAGGAAGTGCAATATAATCATGGAAATGATCAGGTAGAGGTTTATAAAGATTATGTACAGCACCTAATACACGATAACAATTATCAATATTATCTACAATAATGCAAAAAATGGGGATATCAATAATCTCATTGAAAGCCAAATGATTTTCTCGCATTTTTTTATAAATTTGATAGAGATGCTTTTTTTTATGCCAGATGGTATGGAAAGGTAAGTGATGTTTGTCCAAACACTCTTTTAGAGCGGATTCTATTTTATGGATACTTGCTTTATGTTTGCGTCGATTTTTTTGGACAGCTTCTTGTAATATACGGTATCGCCATGGATAAAGATTTAAAAAACAAAGGTCTTCTAACTCTATGCGTACCATATGCATACCCAGCCGTTGAGCAATCGGAGCATAGATATCTAAGGTTTCAGTCGCTATACGATGACGTTTTTCTGCGGGAACTGCAGATAAGGTACGCATATTATGCAAGCGATCGGCTAATTTTATAATAATGATACGGATATCTTTTGCCATGGCTAGCAGCATTTTGCGAAAATTTTCTGCTTGAGCTTCTGCGCGACTTTGAAATTGAATCTGGGTTAATTTACTCATCCCATCTACAAGTTCTGCTATTTCATTACCAAATGTTGTAGTTAAAACAGTTTTTTCGATAGGCGTGTCTTCGATAACATCATGTAAAATTGCTACGATTATGGTTTGAACATCCATGCGCATTTGTGCAAGGATTTTAGCGACCGCGATTGGATGGCTAATATAGGGGTCCCCATTATGACGTTTTTGGCCAGAATGAGCTCTAGCGGCAAATTGATAAGCGCTATAAACTTGCTTTATTTGCTGAGGTGTTAAATAGGCTTGGAGTTCTTGTTTGAGGTCACTAAACATGTGCATGTAAGCGCCCTCCGGCTTTCTACAAGCCAGTAGATTGTGATCCACTTACGCCGACGAAGCCGATTTCCTGCTCTATTTTTTCTTCGGTCCCATTGAGCCTTCCTTCAGCGATTTCTCTTAGAGCGATTACTGTAGGCTTGTCGTTTTCGGGATCAACCATAGCCATTCCGCCTTTTGCGAGCTGTCGGGCTCGTTTCGCGGCTAAAATGACTAATTCAAAATGATTTTTAACCTTCTTTAAGCAATCTTCAACTGTAACACGTGCCATATGAATTCTCTATTAATTGAGCGAAATTGAACCTAATACTATAACTTATTTGACTATATCCATACAATATTTCTAGTAAAAGTATAGCTTTTCCCCTAAATTTAGGATTTTAAGCTTTCTTAGTAACTAAAATCTTGAAATCCTAAGCCAATTCAAGGGTTAAAATGGTTTTTATCAGTCAATTAAGGTGCACTCATCAATGCCTTAGTCACATCCAGCATTCGATTAGAAAATCCCCATTCATTGTCATACCAAGCCAGGATCTTGACGAAGTCGCCTATAACACGAGTTTGTGGCGCATCGACTATAGAAGATGCGGGGTTGTGATTATAATCGATAGAAACCAGTGGTTCTTCATTGTAATTTAGCAAACCTTTGAGCTCAGTGCTTTCAGAGGCTTTTTTTAAGATTTCATTGACTTCTTTTGCAGTTGTTGTGCGCTTTGCTTGAAAACTTAAATCTACTAATGACACGTTTATGGTAGGAACACGTATCGCTAAACCATCAAGTTTTCCAGCTAGCTCTGGTAGTACTAAACCGAGTGCAGAAGCTGCCCCTGTTTTAGCGGGGATCATCGAATGAGTTGCTGATCGCGCACGATACATATCGGGGTGATAAGTGTCGATAAGGACTTGATCGTTAGTATAAGCATGGATAGTAGTCATTAAGCCATGAATTATTCCTAAATTTTCATGTAAAGCTTTAGCTAACGGAGCGAGACAATTGGTCGTACAGGAAGCATTAGAAATTATGGTATCGCTACTTTTTAAGTTGTGATGGTTAACTCCATAAACAATAGTTGCATCAACTCCATTACCCGCAGGAGCGGAAATAATGACTTTTTTTGCACCTGCTTTGATATGTTTTCCTGCTTTTTCGGGCGACGTAAATAATCCTGTGCATTCATGCACAACATCGATATCTAATTTTTTCCAAGGTAAATTTTCTGGATCGCGTTCTGAGAAAATTTTTATTCGTTGTCCGTTTATGATTAAACAATCTTTATCTATAGTTATAGTTCCTGAAAACTTTCCATGAGTAGTGTCATAACGTGTCAAATGAGCATTAATTTCGATATTACCTAAGTCGTTTATCGCAACAATTTCGATATCACGTTGTTTAGGATTTTCAAAGAAAGCTCTTAAAATATTACGGCCTATACGGCCATAACCATTGATAGCGATACGTGTTGTCATAATAACTCCCCATAGCTTAATCAGCTAATAATTGATTTAGTGTTTTAATAACGTTCTGTGTAGTAAATCCGAAATTTTTAAAAACATCTATAGCGGGTGCAGATTCCCCAAACTGATCAAGTCCGATTACTTTACCTTTATTTCCCACATATCGATACCAAAAATCTTTATTTCCAGCTTCTATAGCGATACGTAGTGGAATTGAATTAGGTAAAATTTTAGCTTTATAAGTTAAATTTTGTTGTTCAAAACGATCAGCAGAAGGCATAGAGACTACTCTGATTCGTCTACCTTGTTGATTTAGAGTGTGCGCAGCACTTATGGCTAAGCTAACTTCAGAACCGGTTGCTATGATAATGGCTTCTGGTGTCGAGTGGGTATCGAGAAGAATATAAGCACCTCGATGGATGGATTCTAAGGTTTTTTGGTTATGTGTTTGTGAGGGTAAAGCTTGTCGAGTGAGTAATAAACAAGTGGGCCCTAAATGTTGTATAGCTTGTTGCCAGGCAATTGTCGTTTCAAGTGTGTCACACGGTCGCCAAACTGAAAGATTGGGAATAAGTCTTAAGCTATTGATATGTTCTATAGGTTGATGAGTAGGACCATCTTCACCTAGTCCGATCGAATCGTGAGTATAAATAAAAATGACATGTTGTTTCATTAATGCAGATAAACGAACAGCATTACGTGCATAATCACTAAATACTAGAAATGTTCCTCCGTAAAGAATGAATCCCCCATGGAGAGCAATACCATTCATCATGGCAGACATTCCGAATTCCCGCACACCATAGTGAATGTAATTACCCGATGGATTTTCTTTGGTTAAAACTTTAGATCCTTTCCATAAGGTAGAATTGGACTCTGTTAGATCAGCCGATCCCCCTAATAATTCTGGCAAAAGAGGTGCAAAGATATTCAATGCGTTTTGTGAAGCTTTACGTGTTGCTATTTTTTCCGCTGGATTTTTATAAACCTTCTCAATAATTTTTTTGGTTTTTTCTTCCCAATTTAATGGTAATTTTCGATGAATTCTACGCTGATATTCTTTAGCATGTTCCGGAAAAGCAATTTGATATGCATTCCATTTTTCTTTCCAAGATTTTTCTAAGGCGTCTCCTTTAGAACGGGCGTCCCACGCTTGATAAATATCTTCTGGTATTTCGAAAGGTAAATAATTCCATTTTAATGCCTGTCGGGTGGCAGACACTTCTTTTTCGCCTAATGCAGCCCCATGAGCATGATGGCTATCCACTAAGTTTGGCGCGCCAAAAGCAATTTTGGTTTTGCAACAAAGTAGGCTTGGTTTATCTGTAACAGCACGAGCATTTTCGATAGCTTTTTTAATTTGTTTAGGATTATGTCCATCAATATCAGAAATAACATGCCAGTGATAAGCTTTAAAGCGCTCGGGTGTATTATCTTTAAACCAACCGGAAACATTACCATCGATAGAAATATTATTATCATCCCAAAAAGCAATTAGTTTACCTAAACCTAAGCAGCCTGCTAAAGAAGCTGCTTCATGAGAAATTCCTTCCATTAAGCATCCATCACCAAGAAATACATAAGTAAAATGATCGATAATGCTGTGAGAAGGCTGGTTAAAATGAGCAGCCAAACTCTTTTCCGCTAAAGCCATACCGACGGCATTTGCGAAACCTTGGCCAAGTGGTCCTGTGGTTGTCTCTATTCCAGGGGTTAAGCCTACTTCAGGATGTCCAGGTGTTTTTGAGTGTATTTGGCGAAACCTTTTAATCTCAGTCAATGAAAGATCATACCCCGTTAAATGAAGTAACGCATAGTGCAGCATGGACCCATGACCATTCGATAAAATAAAACGATCACGATTGCTCCAGTCAGGGTTATTGGGATTATGAATTAAAAACTCTCTCCATAGAACAGTTGCAATGTCAGCCATTCCCATGGGCATGCCGGGATGACCTGAGTTGGCTTTTTCCACAGCATCTAAGCTTAGAAAACGAATGGCATCCGCATATTTTTTTTGGTAAGACATTAAAAATTTTTCCTATTTACCCCATAATAAAGAATATTTCAAAAATAAAAATCTGAATAAAACTATTAAAAAACATCAACTATAATTGCATGCGCAATAATAATAGAGACGGACAGAATCAGCAAACTTAATAAATTTTTTCCTCCTCTTACACGATAAGGAGATTTAATTTGTTGTCTATAACGTCCCGACCAAGCCATTAGTGCAGGAAGCAAAGCCAATAAAATAGCGCACCATATGCCCGCATAATTCAATGCCAACATAAATGAGGTGGGATAAAACAAAACAACCATTAAAGGAGGTAAAAAAGTAAGTAAATATATGATAAATTTATTTTTTTCGGTTTGTTTGAAAGCAATGCCATCATATAAGAAATCAAATAAACTAATACCTACGCCTAAAAAAGAAGTTGCTAAACATATCGAAGTAAAAATCCAAGCTAATAAGGTAATACTTTTTTTATTTAATAAATAACTTAATGTATTGGTTAAATGGCTGGTGGATTGACTGGACTTAGCAATGGTTAAAAGTTTAGTGATTGGAATAACGCCCATAATAGCCCCATTCCAGAAAATATAACAAATAAGAGGAATTAGACTACCTAGAATAATAATTTGACGTAATTGTTTAACATTACTCTGAAAATAGCTCCGTAAACTTGGAATAATGGCGGCAAATCCAAATGATGTAATGATGATGCTCAGACTTTTTGGCAAAAATTGGAAATTTCCCTGCATCAGTCGATTGGTTGATATAACTGGAAATAGACATAATATTAGGAGAAGAAAAATGAGTAATTTTCCCCCCATAAGAATTCGATTCATTAAATCCACAGAATGCATGCCTTTATAAACAATAGGACCTAAGATAAATACAAATAAAATGCTGGTAACAATTCCTGAAAAATGAAAATTTATTTTCTGTAGTATACCTTGTAAAAAATCTGAACCGCCGGCGATATAGGCTGCTAGCAAAGCGTATAGCAATAGTAAATAACATAACCAGGCAATGATCTCGCCAGGTATTCCCAATGTTGCGCGTGCCATGGAGATTAAATGACTATTAGGAGGAAACCAAAGGTTTACTTCTAGAATGAGCAGACCCCCGGCTAGCATGATTCCCCAACACGCGATTAAAAAAAACGATGAATATAAAAAGCCTAATTGAGCTGTTGCAAGAGGTAAAGCTAACATTCCCCCTCCTATCGCATTGCCAGTAATTAATAGGATTCCGCCAAATTGCTTTATATTCATAGATCTTTAGTGAAGAATGAGACTAAGAATAATAATAAATAATGCCATTATCATTAAACTAAGTAATAAAGGTTTTCCTCCTGCAACTTGGTATCCTAAAGCACATTTTTTAATATAGCGACCACTCCAGGCCATCATAGCAGGAAGAAGTATTAATAAAATGGCACAAAGTATTCCTGCATAAGATAGTGCCATAATGAAAGCATGAGGGTAATGATTGGCGATGAATAACGGAGGTAAAAAGGTAAGCGAATAGAGAAACAATTTTTTTAAACCTTTTTTTTCAATTTGCAATCCATCACTAAAAAAATCAAATAAGCTTAAAGCGACACCTAAAAAGGAAGTGGCAAAGCATATTGAGGTGAATATTTTAGCTAATACATTAATTAATCGATTATCCAGTAAATGATTTAAGGCAGATATTAAATCGCTAGTAGAATGTCCAGAATGATACATGGCGAGTAAACCAGAATTTCCATACGTAGGGATGGCGCCCATAATTGTTAATTCCCACAAGCAATAGCAGAACAATGGAATTAAACTGCCGATAAGAATAGCTCGACGTAGCATAAATAAGTCATTGTTGAAATAACTACGCAAGCTTGGAACTATTACCGCGAAACCGAATGAGGTCATTATAACGGTAGTACTACTTAAGATAACACCCAGTTGATATGAATTATACAAACTAAATATGTATCGAATTGAAATGAATGGAAAAATACAAATTACTAATAAAATAAAGGATAATAACTTGCTAACCATTAAGCCTCTATTAACATAATCGACCGATCTCAATCCTTTGTAAACGATTAAACTTAATAAACCCGCAAATAATACGGCGGAAGTCTTAATTGATAGGTTCAAATGAAATGTTAAAAGAAGATGCTTTAAAAAATCGCCCCCGCCAGCAATGTAAGCAGCTAGTAAAGCATAGAGCAATAAAAGATAACTAAGCCACGCAATAATTTGACCAAATTTACCTAAGGTTGTTTTAGCCATACTTATTAAATTACTGTTTATGTTATGCCAGAGATTAACTTCTAAAATAAGCAATGCAGCTGCAGTCATCATAGCCCAACAGATGACTAAAAAAATTAAGGCATTAATAACACCTACTTGCGCAGTAGCAATCGGTAGAGCTAACATTCCTCCGCCTATGCTGGTACCAATAATAAGTAATATGCCACCGAAAAGTTTATGGTTCATAATTATTTTTAATAGGGATAAGGGTCACCCTGAGGGCGTGTCTTAAAGCGTCGATGTATCCAAAGATATTGGTCAGGGTTAGCCCGAATAGCTTGTTCTAATAATTGATTAAAGCGCAGCATATCTTGATAGTCGTCTCCCTGCGCAAAATTTTCTAAAATAGGTCCGATAATAATTTGATAACCTTTGCACCTTGGAAGACGGTAATAAAATAAAGTGACTACTTCTGATCCAGTTTGATGGGCATAGCGACTGGGTGTTGTAATGGTAGCCGTAGGTATATCAAAAAATAACGGAAAAATACTATGTGTAGGGCCATAATCTTGATCTGCTGCATACCAAATCGCTTTGTTTTGCTTCAAAGTTTTAATAATTTGACGGATAGCATGACGATGTATGGGTTGCATCCAATTAAAGTGACGATGTTGTTTTAATAATTTGTTGATGACTTGGTTTTTTTGCTCACGATAAACAACGTGCATAGGAAAAATACTGGAAAAAAGACGTCCACAGATATCTAAACAGGTAAAATGAGCGCTTAAAATAAGTACCCCTTTTTTTCTAGCAAGCGCCTCTTGTAAATGCTCTAATCCTTCTACATGAATGAGGGAGTCTAATTTATGGTCTGGCATCCACCACGCCATGGCAGACTCGATGAGTCCCATCCCTAAGGATTGAAATTGTTTTTTTAGTAAGTTTTTTTGTTCTTTATCAGATAATTCTGGGAAACAAAGTATCAGATTAGTTTCGGCAATGTGTCGAAATTTCTTCAATAAATAATAGGAAATCCGACCCAAATTTTTACCAAATTGGATTTGTAAACGATAAGGAAGTTTTGTGATGAGGTATAAAGTTCCTAATCCTAACCAAGTAGGCCAATAACGAGGATGTATCAGATCTAAAAAATTATTTTGCATCAGCTAATAGTAATCGATGTGCTATTTGTTGTTTAATTAAGTGTTGCTCGATAATTTCCTCAATATCATGTTGAGTTTCATAGTGATACCAGGTGCTTTCAGGGTAAATTACCATTAGGGGACCTAAGCTACAACGGCCTAGGCACCCGGAATAGCTTACCCGAATTTTTTGCTGTTGATCATTGGTCAATTGTTTTATCTTATTTTTTAAATAATCTAATAATGGCTTAGCACCACGTTTAGCACAACAATCTTTATTATTTTCCCGTAGATTAGTGCATATAAAGATATGATATTGATAATAGGACATGGATTTTGTTTTTTAGTAAAAATAAGAAAGTTTTTACTTTACCAGAAATAAGCCAGTATCTCTATTAAACAGCTGATTTCTCTATATTAAATCAACCGTTTAAATTAAAAGTTTGAGAGGAAAGCATTAAACTGATCAAATGAGCCATTTTGAGTTAAAATAATAACTTAAACAAGGAGGAAAAGTTTATGCCAAATATTATACGATATAGATCCCCTTCATTATTCCATCAATTACACCGTTTATCCCAAGAGTGGGACCAGCTGTTTGATCCGAATCATCAGCTGATGGAAGATAGTTCCATGGTCGAAACGAGCCATTGGGCACCCGCTGTGGATATTAAAGAAGAGCCTACTCGTTTTGTGCTTTTTGCAGATATTCCAGGAGTGAATCCGAAAGATATTGAAATTTCTATGGAAAATGGAATATTAACCATTAAGGGCGAGAGAGATGCGATGCACACTGAAGAAGGTGAAGGATATACACGAATTGAACGATCTAAAGGAAGTTTTTATCGTCGCTTTGCTTTGCCTGATACTGCAAATGCCGATAAGATAACCGCTGAGGGAAAACATGGGGTACTCAGAATAATTATTCCAAAAAGAGAAAAAGCAACATCTAAAAAGATAAAGGTTGAGGATCAACAAGATTAACTCCAATATAGGAGTTGATAGAATATATCTATAAATTAATAATTTATTAAGGAGGAGTACTAAGTATTTTGGCACATGCTTTCCGTAAGGCTGGAATAGTGATTTCTTCAAACCAGGAATTTCGTTTTAGCCAAATATTGTTGCGTGGAGAGGGATGTGGTAATGGAAAAAATATCGGAAGATAATCTAGGTAAGTAGCAACGGTTTCTGTTAAATTCGATTTTGTATGACCGCCCAAATAATGTTTTTGTGCATATTGACCTATTAATAATGTCAGTTGAATGTTGGGTAGATTAGCTAAGAGTTTAGGTAACCAAGTATTTGCACATTCTTTCCTTGGGGGTAAATCACCCGAAGGTCCTGTTCCAGGATAACAGAAACCCATGGGAATGATGGCAATTTGATTTATATCATAAAATGTTTTCTTATCTAGTTGCATCCAGTGTCGTAACCGATCTCCGCTCGGATCGTTCCAGGGAATTCCTGTATTATGTACCCGAATCCCTGGTGCTTGACCAACGATAAGTAAACGACTTGAGTTATGTGCTTGTAAAATGGGTTTGGGGGTTAAAGGTAAGTGTTTGGCACAGAGTTGGCACTCACGAATGTTTCTGAGTAGAGGTAAAAGCTTATTCATAACAAGGTGGAGGTTTTATACTCACAAAAAATTGGACTTTTGGTAATTGCCACGAATAAAATTCCAAAGTGGCTAGTGAGGCAAAAAACCAAATACGAAGAGTATACTTGCCAAATGGGTATTATACCCACTAAAGTAAGCGCTAAAAATAGGCTGCTTTATTTAATAGGTAGGATCTATGGAGTATAAAGAAACTGAGGCTTTACTAGAAGATGAAGATGGTGATGGAAGTAGTGATACTGAATTGCCACCTGATATTTTAGATATTGAAGATGAAGAATTAGATACATGGCCTGAAGAATTGGCCTTAGATGCATTGAATAAGAAAACAAAAGTCTCGCCTGTTCGATTTTCACTTGAGAAGCGCCGAGCTATTGAAGATTATTTAGAGCAACGACGATTACGAGAAGAATTTGATTATGAGTTTGAAAATGAACTGGTAATAGAATCTTCTGATGCAACCAAAAGTGAGTAGCTATGCACTTTAAGTTTTTGGATTTTGAACAACCCATCGCAGAACTTGGGGCAAAAATAGAAGAGCTACGTAAGTTAGGTAACGATGCGGAACTCAATGTCAACGAAGAAATTAAACGTTTAGAGCAAAAGAAAATTGAATTAACTGAATCTATTTTTCAATCCTTAAATGCTTGGCAAATAGTCCAATTGGCCCGCCATCCACAACGACCCTATTTTTCTGACTATATTAGCCGAATTTTTACTGAATTTGATGAATTACATGGGGATAGAGAATTTTCAGATGACCCTTCCATTATTGGCGGAGTTGCTAATTTAGCGGAACAGCCAGTCGTTATTATTGGTCAACAAAAGGGTCGTTCCACCAATGAAAAAGTCCTACATAATTTTGGAATGCCAAAGCCAGAAGGTTACCGTAAAGCCATTAGGTTAATGGAATTAGCAGAAAGATTTAAATTACCCATTTTAACCTTTATTGATACACCGGGTGCTTATCCTGGTATAGATGCAGAAGAGCGTAATCAAAGTGGTGCAATTGCACAAAACTTACAAATTATGTCTCAGCTGAAGACACCTATTATTTCTACAATAATTGGAGAAGGTGGTTCAGGTGGAGCATTAGCCATTGGGGTAGCAGATAGAATTTTAATGCTGCAATTTAGTGTTTATTCAGTTATTTCCCCAGAAGGCTGCGCATCTATTTTATGGAAGAGTGCTGAAAAAGCACCTGATGCAGCAGAAGCAATGGCTATGAATGCTGATCGGTTATATAAACTCAAATTGATTGATGCAGTCATTCAAGAACCTTTGGGCGGTGCTCATACTGATTTTGATGAAATGGCTAACCAACTAAAAATTGAACTTATTAAACAATTAGCACAGATTCAATATTTCTCTATGGAAAAATTACTTGAGTTGCGTTATGGTAAAATTTTAACTATTGGTGCTTAATTTATTGTTTATTAGCTTATAACCTACTAAAAAAATGAAGCTTATATCTATTGAAACAATAGCTTTTATCTCTGGGATAGTTAATATTTACCTTTTAACCCGCTGTAGTTTATGGAATTGGTTTTTTGGGATATTGACCGTTTCTCTTTACGCCATTGTTTTTTTTAACATCAAGCTGTATGCCGATATGAGCCTACAGGGGATTTTTTTATTTTTTCAGTTTTATGGGCTTTATCAATGGTGTTATGGCAGTAAGGAAAACAAGCCCATTGCTATGAAAATGTTGAGATTATCAACTTGTTCGACATTAGCTATAGTCGCTATTATTTTATTTGCGGGTATTAGTTTTATTTTAAAGCACAATACAGATTCTACAACTATTTATGCCGATGCCTTGATTACTGCATTAAGTTTGATTGCTCAATGGATGATGAGTAAGAAATATCTACAACATTGGATTCTCTGGATAATTATCGATGTGATTTCTATTAATTTATATATCAGCAAAGCTTTGTATTTAACATCATTATTATATTTAGTCTTTATGTTGTTATGTTTTAAAGGCTATTATCAATGGCGCCAGACTTTAAATAAACCGATATTGTCTCATTCTGTCGCGTAGATTAAATTTAATTTATTCTTTCCATTTTTCGTCTATATTCCTATACGACTTTACAATTCCAGCGTAAATTTGTAAGGTTATTTTATGTTTACACTTGAAAAACTTGAGTATTTATTAAAACAATACCCCTCTTCGGCTTGTTTTTGGGTTGCCTATAGTGGTGGGTTGGATTCGCAAGTCTTACTTCACGCATTAAGCGGCATATTGCCTAAGAAGCGTTTGCGTGCTTTACATGTAAATCATGGTTGGCATGTGGATTCACCAAAGTGGGCTACCATTTGTCGGAACTTCTGTGAAAAATTAGATATTTTTTGCGATGTTATTTCAATAGATGCCAACC
>CASFML010000108.1 GCA_949295795.1 uncultured Gammaproteobacteria bacterium
CGCTTGAAAGCCGGCCCTGCGCATCCTGCTTCGGGCGTTCGCAAGGAAAAAGCGTTGCTTTTTCTTTTCTTGCTCACCCAACAGAGTTACATAACCAAATCATTTAACATAACTAAAGGTGGCCTATTGTGCTAAAGCAGCGTTGAATCTGTCAAGCGCTAAAATATAAAAAAAGCTCAATTTTTATCTTTAAAGTAATAACGTTGAGTCAGGCCTAAGGCGGTTAAGATACTTTTCATGGGTAAACCTTCATTAGGCAATAGCTGCGCTTTGAGGTTTTGGATTTGGTAATAACCTGACGCGTAAATGGTGATAATATCTTTATCATTAACTAAGCCTAAGCTAGTGTAGCTATGCGTTAATAAGAACGGAGGGACTTTTTTATTAAACAAGGACTGACCGACGCTATAATCCTGTAAAGGGTTTTGTAAACCAAAGATTCGTTTAAGTAACGTAGGAACGATATCGTAATGACTCGTTATATGCTTAACCCGTTGAGGTTTTTGACCGGGCCAATGAATAATCAAAGGAATTTGGGTTTGGTAACGTGTAAAGTTACTGGCATGTCCCCAATAACCCTGATGGTTATCATTGAATTCATTGCCGTGATCAGCAGATATAAGAACTAAGGTATTATCTAATAAGTGTCGTTTTTTTAGTAATGCGAGATCCTCTGACACTAACTTATCGATATAATATAAGGCATTTTTGTATCGATTAAATGTAGGGATGGGGTCAGTATGGCTAGTATAAGTGAGTCGATCACAGACCGCTATGCTCGGCTGAAAAATAGATATTGGACTATTGCCAACACAAAAGCTATGCGCGGCATCATAAAAAACAAAGCTAAAAAAAGGCGAGGGAGTATCTTGGATAAATTTCTTAAATTCTCTAGTAATTTGTTTGTCTCTATCGTAAGGAGTATGTCCTAACGTTAAGGTTTTTAAATTTTTTACTCTTACAAATATATTTTGATTAAAAGGGGGAGCGAGTAACGAAGCGCTAGTGAAAATACCCATATGATAATGTTCATCGAGCAGCTTATCGATAAATACAGGACTTTTATGTTGATTAATAGTTGCCTCCCAATAGGTGGCAGGTAAACTGTAAAATAAAGAAAATAGGCCGGGTTGGGTTCCATTGCCACCGCTGAAATGCTTTTGAAACTGCCAACTTTGTTGTGCAAAGCGATAAATATTGGGCGTATTAACGGGATTCATCATATCAAACCGCCAGCTATCGATTAATATAAAAACAATATTAATCGGCTTTTTATAGGGTTTATAAACCAAAGGATGCAGCGGGTAGTTAAGCTTTTGATTCGCATGGTTAATTTCTATGAAGTCAGAACGATAAAGACTCTCTAAATGAGAAAGGGCTTGTGGCCCAGGTAATAATTTAGCTAAAATCTCATAATACAGAGGTATGGCATAAGCTTGTTGATTAAGTGCCAGCGCTGTGGAGCTTTTAATCAATAGCGCCAACATATAATAGGAAAACAACAGACAAGCTAGAATTGAAACAGGATAATGTAAGATATAATCTTTATGGCGTAATTTTTTCCAGATTACTAAGGCTAAAACCATTTCTACAGCCAATAAACATCCCGATAATACACCTATCGATAGCCATTCTAGCCAAGAAAGATCAAAAACTTCGTTGGCTTGCCCGCCTGTTAATAACTGCCAAATGACACCATTTAAATGAAAGTGATATTGACCAAATACAAACGTATCGACACTCAGTAAATAGGTAAATAGGAAAGCTATAATAACTGAAGCAGATAATATGAGTTTTTTTTTAGGGCATAGAATGACAAGAAGAAGGGGGATAATGGCAGCAGCACAAGCAAATAAACCAAGCTGACCAAAAAATGCACTGAATAAAAACAAACAAGCCAGGAATTGATTAGCTAGAGAAGAAACCGATAAATGAAAGGGGAGAATAATGGCAAGATAGTGCAAGCCAATTCCCCACAATAAAAGGGCATTTCCAACGAAAAACCAAAATATCCAATTAAAATAGATTTTTTTTGTTGTTAAGGACATTTCTTTATTGTTGTTATTTTTTTTTATAATTGCACGAGAGGTTTATTTTCGGGTCTTATGATCTAGCAAAGGTCGCATTGTTTTATCTTTTTACGTAAAGTACCGCGACTGATACCTAACATTTTCGCTGCTTTGGTTTGATTTCCGCGAGTTTGACGTAACACCACTTCTAGCATTGGTGATTCCACCTCAGCTAAAACAAGACCATAAAGATTAGAGGGTGAGTTACCATCTAATTGTGAGAAGTAATTTTCTAAAGCCTGTTCGACATAAGTTTTTAGCGGCTGTTGAGGTGCATCAGAGCTAGCAACCATAGGAAGAACAGGAAGTTGATCGAGTGCATTTTGCATATACATTATCCTTTGAGACTTGAACTAGGTCAGAGGAGTTTCCATGATATAGTAGCTAAGAGGTTGCGACAAGCATCTTTTGGCGGATTTTTTGAATTTCTTAGCCTTTAAGTAGGGTTAAGGTCAAATTTTTCTTAAATATTTAGCACAATAATGCAAAAAAAACGTATCTTTATTTTCATTCAGCATGCGAGATATCGATACAGCCTAGAAAAAATGCTTGAAAAGGTCTATTTATTACATGAGGTTTGATTCTCATATCTCTCTACCTTGAAGGAAGATATATTTTGTTAAATTTTATTAAATTTTTAAAAGTGTTGGTACTGGGTTTGAGCTTGGGTGCAGGAATATTGCCTGCTTATGCTGTACAACAGGCGTTACCGGTGGATCAAGTTTTTCAGGTTACAGTGCAACGTTTAAATAATAAAACGTTAACAGCACGTTGGACTATTAAGCCTGGTTATTATCTTTACCGGGATAAAATACACTTTGAAAGCACACCCATACGCATAAAATCAGTGGTTTTTCCTAAAGGTATCATCAAACATAATCAATTTATTGGGAAATATGAAGTTTACCAAGGGCATGTCGTTACATTATTAAAATTTAGTAATCCTTTACCGGATCAAAACCTCGATATGACGATTCATTATCAAGGATGTGCTATAGCCGGTTTTTGCTATCCCCCGGTGATTAAACATATCACATTAACTCATTCTGGGATGTCTGTTAGCGAAATTAATTCTACGACGGACAACAAGCAGAATGCTTTATCTACTAACAATCAAGTTCAGGGGGTAACCATAAAAACTGCTAGCGAGCAAAGCAAAATTTTAAGTTTGTTAGCGAGTCATAATATTTTTTGGACATTGATTAGTTTTTTTGGCTTTGGATTATTATTATCATTGACGCCCTGTGTTTTACCATTGATTCCGGTGCTATCGGCTATTATTTTAGGGCAAAAGCAATTGACAACGATGAAAGCGTTTAGTTTATCGGTAACCTATGTTCTGGCAATGGCACTGACTTATTCCATAGCGGGAGTTTTCGCTGGTCTAGCAGGGAGTTATTTGCAGGCATTTTTACAAAGTCCGTGGGTCATCATCATAGTTTGCGCTTTGTTTGTAGGTTTGGCATTTTCCTTATTTGGTTTCTATGAGCTGCGTTTGCCAGCGAGTTGGCATGAAAAATTAATTCACATGACCAATCGTCAACAAGGTGGCAATTACATAGGTGTGGCATTGATGGGTTGCTTGTCTACCTTAGTTATTTCCCCTTGTGTAACAGCCCCTTTAGTCGGTGTATTAACTTACATTGGGAATACCGGTAATGCTCTACTTGGAGGTTTAGCATTATTTGTTTTAGGTTTAGGCTCCGGCGTTCCTTTACTGATTATTGGGACTTCGGCAGGTAAATGGTTGCCTAAATCAGGTCCTTGGATGAATAGTATTAAAATTATTTTAGGGATATTAATGTTGGTTATGGCGGTTTGGCTATTAGCTCGTATCCTCCCGACTAACTCTCGACCCTTTCGGCTTCTTCATCCCAATCAAGTCGTCAGCTCAGTAACAAGCAACTTTCAGACAATTAAAACTATTTCAGATTTAAATTCAGCTTTAAAGCAAGCAAAACAGCAGAATAAACCCGTTCTGCTCGATTTTTACGCCAATTGGTGTTTATCTTGTAAGGAAATGGAACGAGTTGTTTTTACGGCTCCGCAAGTTAAATCCTTAATGTCACATTTCATTTTGTTAAGAGCAGATGTCACTGCTAATGATGACAAGGATAAGGCTTTAGAGCAGCAATTTCATGTAATTGCACCACCGACCTTTTTATTTTTTGCACCGAATGGACAAGAATTAACCGATGCTAGAATCATTGGACAAGAAGAAAGTCAAACCTTTGCGAGTCATTTGCAACAGATTTTAGCGATAAAATATAACCATGCTTTTCAGAGTTCGGGATGTTTCTGAATTTCAAATTATTTATTTGAAAAAATTTCATTTTTTAAAATGAATTAAAAATAACTATTAACAAATAATTTTATGTAATTTTTTATAAAAATGGACAAATAAATAAGCGATAAAAATTGATTTTATAATACTTTACTGGTAGTTTTTATGAGTACTTGAAAATAAATTTAAGTGATTATTTGGAGTAAATTAAAATGGAAGCCAGTAAAGAATTAAAAAGAAAACTCAATAGAACCGAAACTGTTTCAGCGGTTATTATTAATCTATATGAAAAAGATAAGAACGGAAATACGCCTTTACATATTGCCGCTAGCAAGGGCAACTTAGTAAAAGTAAAAAATTTAATTCATTATATAATGAATATTGATTCCAGTTTAATTGAGGCTAAGAATAGTTTCGGTAGCTCACCTTTACATGATGCAACATGGTCTGGACAGTTAGCGATCATAGATTATTTACTGAAGCAAGGAGCGGATTTAAAAACCAAAGATATTTATGATCAAACCTTAATGCATGCTGCGGCATGGAATGGCCACTTAAAATTAGTAAAATATTTCTTTGAGAAAGGACTTTCTTTAGAAGAAAAGGATCAAAAAGGAAAGACACCTTTGCTGTCTGCCGCTCAAAATAATCATTTTAAAGTAGTGAAATTTCTTATTTCTAAAGGCGCAGATAGTGCAGCGCAAGATAATGAAGGAGATAATATTTTTCTGATAGCCGCTAAAAACGGTTATCTAAACATTATTGATTATTTTGCTCGTGAGAAAAGAATTGATTTATCGACAATTAAAGATGGTGATGGTAATACACTATTACATTTAGCTGTCGAAAATGATCATATCAAGTTAGTCAAATATTTATTTTATTTCGGAAAATTTAATTTAGAGGAAAAAAATAATGATGGAAATACTCCACTCGATATAGCTGTGGAAATTGAAGAGAATAATTTAGTTGAGACTTTACTGCAATTAGGTGCAAGAATAGATCCTGTCAAGCATGAAGGTAATGTCCGTGTGCATCTCATTCATCAAGATAAACCTGAAGAATTGGGTCAGTATATCTTAAAAGAAAATGAGCGTTTATCAGCGGCTAATGCGCCCTTACCTGAAACTAACCCCAATCAAGAAAAAAAGAAACGTTTAAAAAAAACACGTTCTAATCTTTCTAAACCTATAGCAATGGCATTGACAACACAGAATGATGTTTTTGGTATGCAAAGCTTGAATACTTCATTGAATCCTTTGGTGAGTTCAACGGGATTTTTTCAGCATCACGTGCAAGCACCACAGTCTCAGGTGAGTCCATTCAATTTAAGTTCAATATCTAATATAGATAATGGAATGAATGGCACTAATTCTACCGGAGCAATCGCTTTGGCACAGGCGTTGTTTAATAAACCTAAAAATCAAACAAATAAACAAATTGAAAGGTATCAACAGGAGGAGCAAATTATTAGGGCGATTAATAGCTTTGATACGAATAATTTTACGACTAAACCATAATTTAAAGCTATTTAATAAAGATAGTAATGTGACAGCTATAAGACCAGTATATTTGTTGCTTGGTTCTGTAGGAAGAAAGAAATTAAAGCTTCGTTGTTTAGTTCTATAGCTGTCTTTTACTATGACGGTTACTTAGATTTGATTAAACATTTAATCGATTGTGGTAAATTTTTAGGCCATTGTATTATTAAGACACCTAGTAAAATAGCAATGACCCCTAAGCCTTCGGTCCATTGTGGATGGTTGTGAAAAAAAATAAAATCCCAAAATATCGCCATGACAGGAACGACATACATCACTGCGCTCGCTCGGACAGCATCCCATTCCCGGATTAAATGATAATAAATGATCCAAGCAATGGCGGTGGAAAATAAGCCCATATAAATACTGGCTACCCAAATAATAGGGGTGTGTAAGAGTAAACTACTACTTGGCCAATGTTCAAATAGTAATGACGCAAACAGCAAAAAGATAAGACTAGCCCAATGTTGATGATAAATATTGGCATAAAAATCCAATTTGGTTTGACCGGATAACATCCGTTGATTTAATAAATTACCGATTGCATAACTGATAGCCATTAGCAATACCGAAGCAGTACCTAAAAGGGCAGAGTGTGCGGTATTAAAGCTCACTAAGGGCCAAAAAATGATACAAATACCTAATAAACCCGTGAATAAACCCATGCATTTTAAATATGAAAAATTTCTTGTATTAGGAGATATTAAACTAAATATTAATGTCCAAATCGGAACAGTCCCATTTAAAATTCCTGTTAAACCGGGTGTTATGTATTGTTCACCATAAAATAAGAAGAAGAAAGGAAGTCCCTGGGAAAAAAGACCCATGATCCAAATACGCCAACGCAGATTAAATGGAACGGCCACGCTTTTTTTTAAAAAGCCGAAAATTAGGGTTAGGAATACTAATGCTAAACCTACCCGCAACATTGCAGCAAAAAAGGGAGGGACATAGATGACCACGGCTTTAATGGCAACGAATGAACCACTCCAAAAAGCAGCAAGTAATAAA
>CASFML010000109.1 GCA_949295795.1 uncultured Gammaproteobacteria bacterium
CTACTACCATTAAATCCGCATGAAAAGAAACTAATTTTTTTTGTTCCTTCACATCACGCAAGCTAATAGGCTGATATATAGGAAGCTTATTTTCTAAAGCCAGTTTTTTAACTGGACTCATTAATAATTTTCGACCTCTTCCTGCAGGACGGTCGGGTTGTGTGTAAATAGCACATATCTTATGAGTTGAATGCAACAAGGCCTGTAAGCTAGGTAAAGCAAATTCAGGCGTCCCTGCAAAAATGATTTTCAAGACTGCCCCCTTTTCTTTATTTTTTCTAGCTTTTTACGTGCTAATTGCCGTTTAAGAAGAGATAAATGATCTATAAAAAGAGTACCATTAAGATGATCTACCTCATGCTGTATACAATGCGCTAATAGATCCTCTGCTTCCATTTCATAGGGCTTTCCATACCTATCTAAAGCTTGTAATTTCACCCAAAGCGCGCGCGGGGCTTTACCATAAACCCCAGGCACTGATAAACAACCTTCTTCCATTAATGCCTCGCCTCTTCTTTCAACAATATCTGGATTAATTAAACACCAGGTTTTCGATTTATTGTTAGAAACGTCAATAACCGCTAGCTTTTTGCTAATACCAATTTGGGGGGCAGCTAAACCTATTCCATTAGCCGCGTACATCGTATCAAACATATCGTCAATCAGTTTTTGCAAAGCCTCATCAAAACTCGTAATTGGCTCTGTAACTGCCCGCAAACGTTCATCAGGGAGCTGGATAATAGGGTAAATAGCCATAGAATTTTATCTTCTTTTAGTCATCAAAATCAAAAGTAATTAGGGTAGTTGTTTGTTATATTATACTAAATCTGGCATTCGATAGTCCAAACACTAATTTTCCTTACTTAAAATGCTTAAGTCAATCACCCTCTTCAGCAAAAAATAAAAATTTTAAGGAATAATAGGGGGTATGCTATACTTTTTTTCTGTATTATCAGACAATTTTACAATCAAGGAGGATCATTGTTAAAAGAGAGGTAATAATGTTTACCGATATTGAACAACCTAAGAAAGATTTTTTATACTATTTAAATTTTTTTGCATCTCTTGCTATCGAAGACATGATTGATTTCCATAATGAAAAATTATACAAAATTAATTTTTCCTTAGCTATTTTAATTTATACAGAACTTTACGAAAAATTTAAGCATGAAAATCCAAACGTCGATAAAAATAGAATTTATTATTTAATAGATGAAATTATAGAAAACTCTTTATTTGATAAGCTTAGTTTATTGACATATAACTACTTTAAGAGAGCATATCAGGGATATGAAAATTCTACATGTTTCGAATCTATTTTTGGCGATGAAAATAAAAATCTTACGATTATTTTTAATATTACTAAAGAATTAAAATTAAATTTTACTCCCTATCAAAACTCTTACGCTACCTTAATAAATTTAATTGAAACATTTTATATCTATGCCGAAGATAAAGAAGGGGCTAATAGTTTAATTGAACAATTGAAGCATTGTACTAATTGTTCTTTTTCAACCTTAATTCAAAAATTTTCAGAAAAACAAAATGAAAAAACTGTTATTAAAAACTATAAATTAATTGTAGAAAAACTAATAAAAAATTATATTGAAGACCATCCTGATGAATGTAAAAAACAACGAAGTATTTTAGATTGCTTCTTGTGGTTTATTACAAAAATAATTCCTGAGTCGGTGTTCCCAAAAGATAAAAGAATGATTTTATTCGGAAAATATACACAAGCCGGAAAAGAAATTAAAAATTTAACCAAGCAAGTTGAAGAGGCAACAAAACTCGTTTTAAAATTAAAATACTAATGCGGAATAAACCAACGTAATAATTTACTCACCAGAATAATAGTCGTGACGCCGGCAAAATATAAACCGATAAACCAAAGCCATTGTCGCAAGCGTTTCTTCATAATCAATAATGGATGACTGTTTTTACTTTCCCTCTAAAAACATGATAAGAATAAAGTGTATAAATAAATAATATGGGCAATATAATTGCTGCGCCAACTAAGATAAATTTTAAAGTAGAAGGGGGAGCAGCTGTCTCCCAAACTGGTAGCACATGCGGAATAATATACGGCCAAGCACTAATGCAAAACCCAATATACGAAAAAACAAACAAACCTATTGTTAAAATAAAAGGTAGCCTTTCTTTTTTCTTCTGTAAACAATAAAAATTATAAAATACGATCAATATTGTTAAAATAGGTAAAGGAGATAAATAATAAAAATTGGGTAGTGAAAACCAACGATGCATCACTTGCGGTTCAACAATCGGCGTCCAGATACTCACACTAATTAAGAAAAAAGCCACTAAAGGCAATAAAACCTTAGCGGCCTTATACATTTTTTCTTGCAAAATACCATCTGTTTTTATTATTAACCACGTTGCCCCTAATAAGGCATAACCACAAACCACAGCAATCCCAGTAAAGATAGTGAAAGGGGTAAACCAATGATAAGCCGTATGTGATAAAGGCAGGTGTGTACCATAACCTTTTACAAACGTACCCAAAATAATTCCTTGGATAAAGGCCGCTAATATTGACCCTGCTGCAAAAGCAATATCCCAAATAAACTGATTTTTATGTGCTTTAAAACGAAATTCAAAAGCCACTCCACGAAAAATTAATGCGACTAATAAAATCATTATCGGCATATATATAGTCGGCAACAAAATACCATAGGCTATTGGAAAAGCAGCATAAAGTGCCGCAGCACCAAATACTAACCAAGTTTCATTTCCATCCCAAACTGGCACAACTGTGCTCATCATAATATCTTTAAATTCACTTTGTTTAATCCATGGGAATAAAATGCCTACGCCCAAATCAAAACCATCTAGCAAAACATACATCATGATAATTAAAGAAATTATCGTTGCCCAAGTAAGAATTAAAAACATTTATTTACCCTCAGGTGCTAAATATTTAAAAGGTGTTTCCGTTATAACCTCTGCAGCTGATTCATCCGATACCGGAGGAGTGGGTCCTTTTCGAATTAATTTAAAAAGATAAAATAAATAAAAACTAAATATAATTCCATAAACAATGACTAATAGCGCCAAGGAAATGATAACTTGATGGAGAGGAACGATGGATGCGCCTTGAGAAGTATTGATTAAATTATAAACTATCCATGGCTGTCTTCCAGATTCCGCTGTAATCCAACCGGCAATGGTACTCAAAAATCCTAAAGGTGCAATCAATATGCATAAACGATAAAGTTTATCGGAATTGTAGAGCTTTCCCCGCCATCTTTGCCATTGCACAATCAGTGCAACAAATAAAAATAAAAAACCTATCCCCACCATTACCCGAAACATCCAAAATGTTGCACCAATTACTGGCCGCTCTGCGCGTGGAACGCTTTTTAGACCTAGTAATTTTCCATTCCAGTGATGGGTGTTAATTAAACTTGCAAGTTTAGGTATGCTTATTTCGTAATAATTCTTTTCTTGTTTACTATTGGGTATAGCAAATAAAATCAAAGGGGCACCCTTTTGCGTTTTCCAATTAGCTTCTATTGCTGCAGTTTTGAGTGGTTGATACTCGAAAACTTTTAAGCCAACCATATCGCCTAACAATATTTGCACTGGTGCAATTACCAAAGCTGCAGCAAAAACAAAAGAAAAACAAGGTTTAGCGATATCAAGATCTCTTTTCTTTAATAAGAACCAAGCAGAAACCCCTGCTATAGCAAAACAAGTGGTTAGCAAAGAAGCCATAACCATATGCAGAAAACGAGGAATAGCAGAAGGATTAAAAACTACAGACCACCAGCTATCAACTATATATTTTCCTGCCTCTATATGAAAACCAGCAGGGGTTTGCATCCAAGAATTTGCAGATAAAATTCCTAAAGCTGAAAATAAGGTTCCTAAGGTTACCAGCAAGGTCGCTAAATAATGTAATTTTGGGCCGACTTTGTCCCAACCAAATAACATTACACCTAGAAACCCCGCTTCGAGAAAAAATGCAGAAAGAACTTCATAAACAAAAAGGGCGCCTATTACTCCTCCAGCAGTACTAATAAAAGGTCCGAAATTAGTACCTAATTCATAAGCTAAAACAATACCTGAGACAACACCCATACCAAAAGTAAGAGCAAAAATCTTAGTCCAAAATTGACAAATTCTTAAATAAACAGGATTTCCCGTCCTTAGCCAAATTCCTTCCATAATTGATAAAAAAACGGCTAAACCAATATTGAGTGTAGGAAATAAAATATGAAAACCAATCGTGAATCCAAACTGGATACGGGAGAGAAGTGTAGTATCGATAATCATAGGGCACTTTATAACGTAAAAATTACTATATAGTATATACTCTAATTTCTGAAAAAACGAATCCTATTGATTAATTGATGAATTAAATATTCATACTTTAGACTATTTAATGAGAAAAATTTTTGAAAAGAGTAATGAGAGAGAATAAAATAACCAATTTAAGTTTATGTTTACATATTAAATCGTCAATCACTGATAAAAGTGAAACTATAAACGAGATTATAATGGATGGTTGTGAAAATATTTGCAGTCACAGCTCTAAAACTTCTTGGAAAAATTTAATAAATGCTCTAGCATAGAAACTTGCCTATTTTTCCATTAAAATAAGCGCTGTCCTGAATCTCATAGTCTTTAATAAGGAAGTTGCACTTGAGTACTCACGATCCTTTACGTCTATTTTTTGCTGTAGAACTTAACTCAGAACTACGTCAAGCCTTATCCCAACTTATTGATGAACTTAAGCAAGAGCCTTGGGGACACCGCGTTAGGTGGGTACACCCAGAAAACCTACATGTCACCTTGCGTTTTTTAGGGAGCACTAACCCTGATAAAATTTCCGAATTGGCAAAACATGCCCATAATGCAATCAATAAGATCGAACCTTTTCCTTTACAATTGCATAACATTCGTTTTTTTCCGTCACCCACTGCACCACGCGCTATTGCAGCGGATATAATTCCTACTTCGGAATTATTTGAACTAGCTAATGCATTAGAAGAGGTCGCCTCAAATTTAGGCTTTACTCCCGAAACCAAGCCCTACTTACCTCATTTAACTTTAGGCCGGATTATTCATCATCACGCGCCTAACCTACGCGAAGAATTAAATTTAAATACCAGTCCTATGATAGTCAAAGAGATAGTTTTATTTAATAGTAAAAAAACCGAATATAGCCAAACTTATACTCCATTAGAGTATATTTCATTACAAAAATCTGAAGTCTGTAGTAATACAGAAGTTTAAAATTTTAATGAGGGCGTATTTCAACTAAAGCAAAATGGCTATGTTAAATAATTTATTTAACATAAATTGTTTTTCTTTTCGCTAAAAAAAATGGCGGAGAGGGTGGGATTCGAACCCACGTGGGACTTAAATCCCCATCCGATTTCGAGTCGGCGCCATTATGGCCGCTTTGGTACCTCTCCAATAAATTTTAATTTTTTATTCCCTAGCTATTCTAACTCAGAAAAATCTAATTAATTATATGTCATTAAAAATGATGGACATTAATTAGTAGGCGGGAATAAATCGGGTAATTTCGTAGGTCTACAACCGACATTCGGTGGAATAACATATCTTTCTTCTCTAGGGATCTGCAAGCCAGCTGGGACTTTTAATAATGGTAATTCCTGACTATATAAATATTGCGAACGTTGTGTTTTTATATACTTATTAACAGAAGAACAAGCTGTTAAGTTTAAAATAAAAAGCATTAATATCAAATAAAATAGCTTGGTTCTCATTTTAAAGTAGCGCCTCTAATAAATGAACAACGGGCGCCAAGCTAGCTTGACACGAACTTGATAATGTTGTCAAAGGAAGGCGTAAAGCCGATGATGAAATTAAATCTCTTTCAGCCGCTAGCCATTTAACCGGTATAGGGTTACTTTCAATGAATAAACCTTGATAGAGCGGGCGAAGCTGCTGATCTAATTTATCAGCAGCTTCCCAATCTTCCTTCTTCACCAATTCATAAAGATTATGCATATATTGTGGCACAAGATTTGCAGCTACAGATACCACGCCTTTGCCACCTATGCGCATAATTTCTAAAGCGGTATTATCATCGCCGCTATAAACATCGATATTTTTACCACATAACTCTAAAATCTCTCTTGCGCGATCTGACCGGCCTTCCTTTATCCCCACAATATTCGCAATACCAGCCAATTTAGCAACCGTTTCCGGTAGTAAATCGCATCCTGTGCGCTTAGGCACATTATATAAAATTTGTGGAATAGGGACTTTATCTGCTATCAAACGATAATGTTGGTAAAGCCCTTCTTGAGTAGGAAGATTGTAATAGGGAGTGACTAATAAACAAGCATC
>CASFML010000110.1 GCA_949295795.1 uncultured Gammaproteobacteria bacterium
AATCCTACTATGCTATCTGGGGTGCTTATCTGAGTGGCGGTGGTTATGATCATCCCCCGATGATTGGATTTGTTCTTTATCCCCTATTGCAATTCGGTCATCATACCTTGACGTTACGCTTACCCGCCATCTTCACGAGCTTAATATTAGGTGTCGTGACCTACCTTTTTCTCAAAAAGGAAGATCCTGAGCGAGCGGCGATCACCAGTATCTTATTAATGATTGCGCCTTTGAGTCTTTTTAACATCATTGTAACGACGGATACACCCTTATTTATCTTTTCGTTTTTATCAGTGATATGCGTGTTGCAGGCTATAAGGAAGAATGATGCCTGGGTTTGGTTTGCACTGGGCGGATTATTTTTAGGCCTGGCGTTTTTTTCAAAATATTTTGCTAGTTTATTAGGTTTGGCTTATGCCGTTTACTTTCTATTTATTGCACCGAACCGTGCAAGACTAATCGGTTTAGCTTTAATCGTGCTGTTCGCATTGCCGTTTGTATTACAGAATGCCTATTGGAATTACCAGCATGATTGGTCGAACATTTTATTTAATATTTACAATCGAAATAATGACATGGGTTTTAGCCTTAAGACCTTATTCGGCTATTTGTTGATATTACTTTATCTTATCACACCCCCCCTAGTCTTTGCGGTGACTCGATACCCTAGACAGGCATTAAAACATCAGCCGCTATTTTACTTTTTCTTTATACCTTTATTGATATTTTTTATATTGAGCAGTTTTAAACCGATCGGTTTGCACTGGCCACTGGCATTTATTCCGCTCATTTATGTCTGGGCAGGGATGTATTTAACGACCGATCGGCTGAAAAGTTTATTAAGGTTTACCGTCTATTGGAGCGGAGTACAACTTATTCTCATTGCGAGTTTATTGTTGATTCCTCTCAAGTCAGTACAAGATAAGCATTTTCTTGGTTTAAACTACAATAAGATCGTGTACTTTTTTCACCATAAAACCATTAATGGTTTATTGCAAGAAAGGTTTCCGCAACATTATATTTATGCGAGTCCTAATTATGCGGACGCCTGTTTATTTTTTTTCGATACGAATCATTATGCTTCCGTGTTTTTAAAAGGTTCTTTTCACGGTCGTGAAGATGATTTAATTACCAATTTCCAAGATTTTAAAAATAAAAACTTTTTAATTTTTTCACGTACACCGCTTGTTTATAACGATTATAAGCCTTATTTTGAGAAGGTGAGGTTGCATACGTTTCAATATCAACAAGCGACCTTTTATTATTTAATCGGTACGCGGTTTAATTATCCGGTCTATCGCCAAGAAATTCTGAGATTTATCAATGATACTTACTGGATTGATCCGCCGTATTTACCGCATGCGCCTAGCTTTTTTTATTTAAAGTATTTTAAAAATTAAAATTGAGTATCTCTGGTGAGTTGGCTTATTTAGACCACTAAACTTAAAAATTCCGATCGAGTGCTTAGATCCTTTCGAAATAAGCCCAGCATCACGGAGGTTTTCATTGAAGCCTTTTGTTTTTCAACACCGCGCATCATCATGCAGAGATGTTTGGCTTCAATAATGATAGCGACGCCTTTAGCAGATAATACCTGCATTAACGTATCGGCAATTTGGCGGGTTAAGTTTTCTTGAATTTGTAAGCGTCGCGCATAAAAATTAATAATACGTGATATCTTTGATAAGCCTATGATTTTTCCGTTAGGAATATAGGCAATATGACAGACACCAATAAAAGGTAATAAATGATGCTCGCATAAGGAATACAATTCAATGTCCTTGACTAAGATCATTTCTTCCATGGTTGAATGAAACACGGCGCCATTTAAAATATCGTCTAAGGTTTCATGCGAACCACTGGTTAAATATCTTAACGATTTGGCTACGCGTGAGGGAGTATTTTTTAATCCTTCTCGTTCTGGGTCTTCTCCCAATGCAGTTAAGATTGCTTTAATATGCTTTTCCATTGTCTCTTTTCTTATTTAGCTTAGTTCAAACACTACGACTTCCAAGCAGGAACGGCTGTACCATGAAATATTCTATCAGCAGCAGCAACGACCTCAGGGGAGTGTATGGCTTTAATTAAATTAATAAATTTAGGATTATTTTTATCAGCGCTTTTAACCACTAATAGATTAGCATAAATTGAGTTTTTTCCTTCACTAAATATTGCATCTTGTTGTGGATAAAGCTGAGCTAACGCAGCATAATTCGCATTAATCACCGCTAAGTCAACATCGGCAAGTACTCGTGACAATTGTGCCGCATCCAGTTCTTTAATGACTAAGTGTTTAGGATTATGCTGGATATCATTAGGTGTGATCAATGTGTTTCTAGCGGTGTCCAGTGTAATTAAACCGGCTGAACTCAGTAATAACAAAGCGCGCGCTTCATTACTAGGATCATTAGGAATAGCAACAATGGCATGCGGTTTGAGTTCGTTTAAATGGCGGATTTTGCTTGAATAAATAGCCATCGGATAAATAAACTCTTTAGCAATGGCTACTAATGCATAGTCTCGGTTATGAATTTCGTCATCTAAAAACGCTTGATGCTGAAAAAGATTGGCATCGAGACTACCGTCGTTTAAGGCGCGATTCGGTAATGAATAATCAGTGAACTCGATGAGCTTTATGTTTAAACCATAATCACGTTGTGCGACTTGTTTAGCGACTTGCATGAGTTCTGTTTCAGGTCCGCTAATCGTACCTAAACGAATTGGTTGGGAATTCTCATGTTGATGACAAGCGCTAAGACTGAGTAAATTACTGAGTAAAAAACAAGACAACGCGAAACGGAAAATTTTTTTTAGCATAATTTAGATATCCAAAGCAATAATATTCAATAGCACTCATCATTTGATAGCAGAGCAGGTATGTTTGTCATCCAATCAACGATGATTGAGACGTTTTGCCCAATAATCACCGAGATGTTGTATGCCTTGTACCAAAACGATGAGAATCACGATGGTGATGATCATGACGCCTGCATCAAAACGTTGATAACCATAGCGTATTGCAAGATCACCTAAACCGCCGCCACCCACCGCCCCTGCCATCGCAGAATAACCCACTAGCGTAATAAATGTTGTGGTCAATGTGCCTATTATGCCAGGCAAGGCTTCTGTCAATAAAATAGTAGGAATTTGCCAAGTGGTCGCGCCCATCGCTAACCCCGTTTCTATCAAACCAGAAGGCAATTGGTTCAGATTATTTTCTATCATGCGCGCAAAAAAAGGCATAGCTGCTAAGCTTAATGGGACGATAGCTGCGCTAGTGCCTATCGAGGTACCCACGATGAAACGCGTCACAGGGATGATGGCTAGCATTAAAATAATAAAGGGAATTGAACGTGCCATGTTGACTATTAAGGATAAACTTTTATTAACTAATGGCCAGGGTAGGAGATTGGCTTGTCGAGTACTAAATAACAATACGCCCAAGGGTAATCCAAACAACATGGCCAGTAATCCCGAGACCAACACCATATATAGTGTTTCACCCGTGGATGTGATTAATTCAAACAATAGACTCGTTGACATAACCTATAACCTCTATATGAAGTCCTTTATTCGTTAAATAATCGATACCTTGAGGTAATGAGGTTTGATCCCCCATGACTTCGACCACCATGATACCTAAGATCGTTTCTTTAAGGCATTCAATATTGGCTTGTAAAATATTCAGATGAATACCCATTTCACGCATCACATGCGCTATCAAAGGTTCTGCGGCCGCTTGTCCATGAAAGAGGATTCGAAGTACAGCATGATTACCGGGTTTTTTTTGCGCACTGAGCCGATTTTGCAATAAGGAAGGTAACTCCTGTTTTAAAGACAAGCTAACAAATTTCTTGGCTAGTTTTGTCTTTGGTGCCGTAAAAAAACTAACAATATCGGCGACTTCAATGATCGATCCTTGATCCAGCAAGGCAACTCGGTCACAAATACTTTTTATGACATCAATTTGATGAGAAATTAATACAATAGTGATGCCTAAGCGCTGATTGATATCTTTCAATAACTGCAAAATAGTTTGAGTGGTTTGGGGATCTAACGCAGAAGTAGCTTCATCACAGAGGAGTATCTTAGGTCGACTGGCGAGTGCGCGTGCGATGGCGACGCGTTGCTTTTGTCCGCCGCTGAGTTGTCCAGGATAGGCGTGTTGTTTATCGCTTAAGCCCGTGAGTTCTAATAAGGGGATGATCGTAGTATCAATTTGAGCAGGCGAGTAGTGTGCCAATTTTAAGGGTAAGGCAATGTTTTTATAGACCGTTTTTGCGGTGAGTAAATTGAATGATTGAAATATCATACCGATTTGTCGTCGCACTACACGCAACTCAGCAACATTTAGCGTGGTTAACGCTTGTTCATCTATCTGGACTTGCCCGAAAGTGGGTCGTTCTAATAGGTTGATACAGCGTAGCAGCGTACTTTTCCCGGCACCGCTTTGACCGATAATGCCGAAGATTTCTCCTGGGTTGATAGTAAGATTAATGTCGCGTAGGGCATAGCTAGGCGACGCTAAACTATTATAAATTTTTGTGATGTTAATCAGCTTTATCATTGTCTATGTCATTTTGTATAAGGGCAAAGGCATTGGCTTAAGCGTATTATCAATACTTAAATAAATAACGCAAGAGGATTTGTTCGTTTTCTGGCCAAAACTATCTATCATTTTTTTAAATTAAAGACAATTTTAATATTAATTTTTTAAAATTTATAAAGAAAATAATTTAAAAAATTAATATTAAAACGACTTGACACTATTCTTTAAAGTACATAATCTATATCTTACTAAGATAAAATTATTTAAATCAACTTAAAAATAGTAGATAGTTACCTCTGACAACGCTATTATAGTTACGATTAAATTTTCATTATTAATTTATTATTATTAATTTATTTTTAATGAGTGTAATGATATATAAAAAATAAAATTAAAATTAATGGATGATCTGATGGCTAACCTAGAAAAACAATTTGCTTTGGAAGAACGTGCTGCTTTACTAATAGAGGATGACATTTTTTGCCAAAAGGTTCAAAGTCAATGTCTTCGCGAGTTAGGATATTCCGTAGAAATCGTATCCGATGCTAAAACAGCAATTTACAACCTAGAACATCATGTATATCATCTCATCGTGTTAGATTTAGGTTTACCTGATCAATCCGGTGAGTTAGTGATACGTGCGACACGTGAGTTTGATGCAAATCATCAAACACCACTAATAGTAGCGACAGCCCATGCTGATGGACCTATGCAACAAAAGTGTCTTTATTTAGGCGCCGATGTAGTATTTATTAAACCGTTCAATACCCAAACCTTAGCACGAGCAATAGACTTTTGCCATTCACGCATCGAGGAATTATCACGATTTAATTAGTATTAATTAAATAATTATAGTTTATCCCATAACCATTTTAATCAAATTAAAAACCCCACATCTAAAAAGGTTATACGGTTCTAATATGTAATTAAATACCGATATAATAGATTAATATAAATTAATTATGGTTATGGGATAAAATAGTGGTTATTTCCTGGGAAGGAGGATTGCATGTTAATCGATTTTGCACCAAAATTTATCAGCAGTTTTACAACTTTATTGCAAACACTAGAGGCCTGTAACCTGCACATTCAAAAAGAACTCAATATATTTCCGTTATGGGTTGATAATGGTGCTGGAGAGTTTGTTAAAAACCGTAATAAAATCCTCTTTGCTTTAGGAAATTTTGGTCCAACCCAGGGTTTATCTCCGCAAGAAACCTTTAAATGTCCAGGTGTCGTCGCCGCTACGCGGGATACCTTAGTGCTCATTGATAAGCTTAATCAAGCAAAGAACACCTTTAAAGAACTGGTACAGACTTGTCAACAAAACACAGAGCAAGATTGTACCAAATTTGTGCGTGATACCTTGGCACGCGCAGGCTATCCGGGTATCAAACTTAAACAGGTTTTTCGACATGTTATTTATATCAACTACCATCCTCGGAGAGTAGCCTGGACTAAAGGCAAACACACCACCAGTAAACAATTATCAAAACAAGCTTCAGAAAAATTATTAGATAAAGCGGGGCAGGGCTTACATATTGAGATACAAAAATTAAAATTAAATGGTTTACCTCATCAAACTAAACTAATCAAACATCGTACCATTAAACCCGGTTGGGTCGTTAATATCGGTGCATTTAAAGAAAACAATTGTTCAGCTTATGAAGATATCCGAACGGCTCTGCCTTTATTTTATTTACACGATCAAGCATTACCCGATCCCATTGTTTGTTTCAGTAAGCCGCGCGTGCAAAATCGCAAAATGCGAATAGATAAGCAAATCGAATCTGTGGCCTTTTTGCCCTCTATTAGTGTCTATCGATATAAAAAGGAAAGTGTTAGTTAATTTATTAGTTTATTTTGAATTATTTTTTAAATAAAATTAAAATTTCTTGCAGATTTCTTTTCAACATGCTTAAATTTTCTTGTTAAGAAATAGCATCTGAATAGAACTCCGAAATATGAGGAAAATAGTATGCCAGAGCCAGCCTTCAAAGAAAGGGACAACCACAAACGACATAAAAGTGCTATCTATAGATTTATCGTCATAAATACCGCCAGAAACGTAAATACCCCCTTATCTACTAAAGAAACCTGTAGAATCTCTACCTCTTGTACGTTATCCCAATAATTTAAGCTAGTTTTAGCAAGTAAACCCCTAAAGTTTTACTCCTTATTTGGTCTCGCTACCTTAGTTTAATTTTACTTTAAGTAATTAACGCTAAACTTAATAAGTGCAGGTAATGAACCGTATTGAAGGAATTTTAATTGATCATTACAGCGAGGTCTTAATGTTAGAAGAAAAATGGGTCAAATCAGTAGAAAAAGGTTTATTGAATAAAAATTATACCCAAATCATGCAGGGTTTACGAAACATAGGGCATCCTATTAAAAAGGAATGGGATACTCAACTTTTCGACAAAAATAAAAAGATTCCCAAAAGTTATAAATTTAGCTCTGATCTAAAATTTAAAGAATTTTTAATCTCAGAATTAAAAGGTACTTTAGAAAGTATTCAGGAATCTTCTCAAGAAACTCAACCCATTATTCAGGACCTGCAAAGTAGATTATCCCAGCTAGCGCTTTTTATAACAGTATGGAAAGACAATGTAGAGAATATAGAGAATGATGTAACGCCTCTAGAACAATCCGAATTATCAGCATCTGAATCCGTTATCGATAAGAAATGGTTACATCAACAAATAAAATTTAAGTCAGCACTTGATAAAGATGATCGTTACGCCATTAATATTGCTCTACAAGTGATGGTTTTTAAACTTTTTCAACACAGCGATCCGTTAATTAAAAATCAGCAATGGCTTGAGAAATTTAAGGAAGCAAAAAATAAACAAGCTTTAATTGAGCTTATCTTTAACCGCATTAAAGACTTAAATAACGTGTTAGTTAAACCGATTAACTTAGAGGAGGTAACGAAAGAAAATATTAATGCAATTGGCAAAAGTATAGCTAATTTTCAAACACCGAATTTAAAGAAAAAGCTGCTCAAATATTTCGGTATCTCGTTAGCATTTATTGCTGCTGTCGCCTGTGGTTTGACAACCGGCGGTGCTATTTATTTACTGGGACCCAGTGTTTTGGCTTTCGCGATTTTCTTAGGCATATTCACGGGTTCAGTTGCGTTGCAATTTAAGAGTGGATTCACAGGTTTTGCTATCGCATTAATATGCGGCTTAGCAATAGGTGCTACCATTTACGGATTATGCTTGTTACTGACACCAGGCTTGGCCTTGCTGTTTAGTGCTGTTAGCTTAGGGCTGTTGACCGGCTTATTTGGTTTTGCAGCAAATTTTGGTTTTTTTTCAAAAAACTTCCCTGACTTTTTGATTCAATCAATACAAAAGGGAAGCATATTTGAATATGTTAATAAAAAAGGGAGACGCAAGCAGTTTTCTGCAGTCTATAAATTTCTATTAACCCCTATATTTGCACTTGCTTCGTTAACCGTGGGTGCGGCAACAGCGGCATTAACTTATATTACTATTATAAAGTTGTTAACCTCATTATTGCCGTTACTCGCTGTCGTCTGGCCACCGTTGCCGATTATTATTGCCGCTGTTTTAGCAAGCGCTATTGGTATTGCCTTGTTGGTTGCGGTTTTTACAGCTTCCTTAGATTCATTAAAAAAAGTGGCGGCTTTAGAACTGGGTTTTGTAGATTTATGCAAATATGCCTATGAAAATTGCAAACAATGGCTCAGCAATCTAAAAAATTTAAAGAGACATGAAATAGTCGGTTTATTCATATTGGTGGCATTACTTCCTGTCGGGTTAATAGGCTTAGCCTATTTTCGTTTTATCGCCGGTGTTGATTTATCAGAATTTATTGGAGTCGCGGGTGCTATCGTGATGGGCGTTGTGGCTTATATTGCCCAAATGGCCTTTACTTGCTTATCGATTAATAAGTTTAAAAATGCCGCCACAAAACCTTCCGCTTCTTCTAATGATTTTTCATCGCTCATTTCCAATGCGGTGGGTAATGCGGTATTAGTTTACAATGGTTCTCTTTCGTCATTTTTTGGAGCAATCGCTTGTTTTGTTAATTCTCTTTGCGGAAATATGTCTGAAGCAGATATGCTGAAGGAAAAAAAGATTGGGCGAACCGCTTCATTGGTTCAAGAATTCAATAATCAGTTGACACAAGTGGTACAGGATGAAAAGCCATCGACTTCTACTTCATCAACAATTCCTCTGAATACGCTGCAACCACAAAATACCCCAGATAATTTCATTGAAGGTCCAAACGAATCATCAAAACCTAAAAATTATTTTATTCGTAGTCAATCTGATGACCCTGCCCAACACCCAGCTGCCCCCTGCAACAGCTACAACAATGCCGCAAATACTAACATTGCCAATGCGGGTCATTACCGTTTACCTAAAGTAGCTTCATCTGATAACTTGTCTAACCAAGAAAGCTGCAAACTTACTGCTCCTTCAGCTTCATGCTAAGATATAAGGAACTTGCTCGCTTAGAAATGTTTTATTTCTAAGCGAGCGTAACCCCTATCTTTTTAACTAATGTCTTAAGACTATTTCTGGCATTGTTGGCAATACACACTCGCGCGTTGGCCAATACGACTTAGTTGTAATAGTGACTGACATTGCAAGCAGGGGAGTCCAGCACGACCGTAGACCGTTAATTCCTGTGTAAAATATCCAGGCTTACCGTCACTGTTTAAAAAATCCTTTAAGCTGCTACCGCCTTTGGCAATCGCTAAGCGTAAAATACATTTAATGGCATTAACCAATTGTTTTAGTTCATTTAATAATAAGTGATTGGCAGGGCGTAACGGATGAATTCCGGCTTTAAACAAGGCTTCTGTCGCGTAAATATTACCCACACCGACAATAATCCGTTGATCCATAATGGCCAACTTGATGGACAATTGTTTATTTGCTAATTGCTGCTTCAAATATCGCGCATTAAACTTGCGACTAAAGGGTTCAACACCCAAATTTCTTAGCAGAACATGCTGATGAGGATCACCGGTTGCATAAAGCAACGCGCCAAAACGACGCGGATCGGTAAAACGCAATAACGTGCCATTACTAAAAAGTATATCAATATGATCGTGCTTTCCTGGAGCGACGCTATTATCCAAGATACGCAAACAACCAGACATCCCAAGATGGATGATAATGCTCGCTTGCCGCGTAACGAGGCAAAGATATTTACCACGGCGAGTCATGTGGGTAAGCGTGAGACCCTGCAATTGTTGCAATTCTTGCCTAGGAATAGGCCAACGTAAATGAGGTCGACGGATCACAAACCCTTGGATAGTTTGATTGTGTAATGGAGCTTGTAAACCACGTAAGGTAATTTCAACTTCAGGTAATTCAGGCATAGTACTAACTCGTGATATTTTTCGGCGATACTAACAAATTTAGCTTTAGCAAACTAATTTTTAGTCATTGACAGCTGAGCAAACCTTTCATGGAGCGCATTAGGAAATAAACGCTCATATAAATCATAAAAAGATTGACCTTTATAAGGTCCATTGACAATTTGTTTTGATAATATGTTATCGGTTTTATTAATCTGGCTAATCTTTCTTTGTAAATGAGTATGTTTTTTTAGTATTTCCTGAGCTAATTTGTCTGTTAATAAATAATATAAAACCCCTTCATGGGTATCATCCTTAAATTGTTTAAGCAGATCCTCTGATAATCCTTCACCAATTAGCTCGCAAAGCGCTGGATTTTCTTTTAAAACTTCCCGATTTTCGGCATTAGAAAGTAATAAATAAATGACAGAATAGGTTTGCTGTGTATGATAGATTTGCTTGCAAACCGATTGCTTGATGGTTTGATCATTAAATGCCTGTAAATCAATCAATTTATTTAGATTGGCTTTGATTTCATGAGATTTTAAAGCAGTACAGCTATATAGAAAATCTACCATTAATTCGGGGTTATTGTTTAATTTCTGAGAAATTAAATATTTTACCGTAGGTGACAAAAACTCCGATGTATTTAATTGATTAAAAAGATAATCTGAATTAATTGTCATAAAGCTTCCTTATAGTTCATCCACTATTATTCTTTGCAAATTTAAGGCCTTAAGGTGACACTTGGATTTAAGGTTGATTCCAGAAAAAAAATTTTTATACTTTTTTCAAATGCCCCTTTATCAAGCTTATTATCATAAATACAAATTTCTGCTTGTTTCAAATAAGCATCTACCATTTTAGCATCTTTATGAGGTAAAGCATTAATGAGATCTAATATTTCATAAAAGCCCGAAACATCTTCTTTTAAAATGTTATTCAGATTAATTAAACGATCAATCATTTCTTCTGACAAGGCCTTATTATCCAATAAGTTCTCAATGACTCGAGAGTATTTAATGACTAATATAGAGTTTACAAAGAGGCTTGCTTGGATAATTTCAAAAAATTTTTTAAATAGTATAACCGCATCTAAATCCCCCTGGGTCATTAAGATAAACAAATTAGTTAATTCGTCAATCAGCGTTACATCCCTCAAATCAATTGAATTAAACATCTCTTTTAATGTTTTTTTTATATTTTCTGGGTCTTTACTTTTATTGTAAGCTACTTGGATTTTATAAAAGAAATAATTGCTGATCGCTGCCCATTTTACTGGTAGCTCCCATAATGGATTAACCTTCACTCTAAAATAGCCAATAGCAT
>CASFML010000111.1 GCA_949295795.1 uncultured Gammaproteobacteria bacterium
ATTGTTTTTTTCGTTGCTCATGTACTAAAGCGATGAGATTAAGGGTTAATCTCATCGACTGTAAGCCATTAATTCAAAGGATATTATTCAAAATTAAAGTCAATGACTTGATAAAAAGCATTGCCAGTATTGGCAATTTCCCATACGGCTAAAATAACTTGGTAACCAGTACGTATTGGTAAAGTGAAATGATGCGTCGGTCCTTGATTGGGCGGTGAACAATTCCAATGAGGTTGACAAGGATCTTCAAAAATGATGAAGGGGTTAGTATCAAATTGATCACGTGACAATACTTGATGATGATCCCAATTGTTTCGGGTAATGAAATAATTATATCGGCGTGTCACATGTGGAGCAGAAAATGCCCATTGCACGTTAATCGTTTGGCCCGATTTAACGGGATGCTTAAACCAATCCCTTACTTCATCAATCTCTGCTGCAGCACCGATACCTGCACTGGCAATCTGACCATCTAAAGGAGGAGTTACGTTTTTTACGTCATCTGGAGCCTTGGGATCAGTGAGGCCTGCAACCCGTGCGGGAAAGAATTTTCCAGATTCTAGACCATTCGCTATCCATTCTTTTAAGTAAATGATAGCCCGAGATGCGGGCGTTATTACTCTACCATGCCTTGGTTCTGGATTTTCTTGGCTACTTCGATTCTTAAGGCAGGATGTTTGCTGAGATTTTGCATTTTGGATCTGCTGAGTGTATTCCATGATCATTTATATTCCTTATTAATATTTATGTCTAAATTATCAATGCTTAAAAAAATTAATTTTTTGTTATTTTTATTTACTTGATTTTAGATTAATGCAGAGTTTTTTAAAAATACATAATATAAGGTTTTTTTAATCTATTGGAGGTTAATAACCTAATGAACGACCACCGTCGACAGTAATAATTTGACCGGTGATAAAATTAGCATAATTAATCAAGAAAACAGCGGTGTTTGCAATGTCTTGTGGCGTGCCAGCGCGTTTTAAGGCAGTACGAGTGATAATTTTTTCACGCAATGTTTCATTGAATTCGGTTTCATCATCCGGCCATAATACGACACCGGGCGCAATCGCATTGACACGTACCTCGGGTGCTAATTCTTTGGCTAAGCTTTTGGTGAGCATGACTAATCCGGCTTTAGCGATACAATAGACAGAATAATTCTTGAGTGGACGATGTGCTTGAATATCGACGAGATTAATAATACAGCCATGTTGCTTTTTGAGATAAGGTGCTGCAAGCTGTGCTAAGAAAAAGGGTGCTTTCAAATTACTGGCTAACACGTCTTCCCAAACGTGAGGAGTAACTTTGGCTAAAGGCATCGGATAAAAACTAGAGGCATTATTGATTAATACATCCAGTTGTCCCCACTCGTTAACGACCTGTAAAATGAGCTGTTCGAGTTTGTCATTATCACGTAGATCTGCGGCGATGGCGATGGCTGAATTGGGACGCTGTTGATTAAAACGGGTACATAGGATAGAAGCTTGTTGAGCGGATTCCCGATAATGTATGGCCAAGCGCATGCCTTGCTGATGACAAAGTTCAGCAATCGATGCGCCAACGCGTTTGGCTGCGCCGGTTATTAGCACGACTTTATTGTCTGTTTTAGTATCTGGCATAGCCTTTACCTTAATAAATAGTTAGTAATAACAATGATAACGATACCGCTCGATTTACCGGCTCCGACGCTTGCCTTGCAAGCGCAAAGTGCTAAGTTATGTCAATTGATTGGCCAAGCAATCAGTCTTGAACCCTCAGCCTCTATCAGCTTCAAACGATTTATGACGTTGGCATTATACGAGCCAAGATGGGGATATTATACAGCGGGTATAGATAAATTTGGTAAAGCCGGTGATTTCACAACGGCACCGGAGATCTCTCCTTTATTCGCCCGTTGTATCGGTCGACAATGTTTGCAAGTCTTTGGCCATTTAGGTCAGGCCGATATCTTTGAAATAGGGGCGGGGACCGGCCAGTTAGCCATCGATTTATTGTTATTTTTAGAACACCAGCAAAGTTTGCCGAAAGCTTATAAGATTCTTGAAATTAGTCCCACACTCAAGCAACGTCAGCAAAAACGATTACAACAACAAATTCCTCATTTATTTCATTTAATAGAATGGTTAGAGGCCTGGCCAGTGCTTCCGATTAAAGGGATCATTTTAGCGAATGAGGTCGTCGATGCTTTGCCGGTTCAGCAGTTCTTTTGGGCTGAAGAGACCGTGCAAGAAGTGCGAGTGGCTTACGAAAAGAAGCGTTTTGTTTACTGTCTGCAACCTGTAAATTACTCATTAAAGGATCAGTTGATCCAGTTAAAATCAAGTTATTTTCCGGAGGCCAAGGTCTATCAAACTGAGTTACGTACCCAACTGCCAGCATGGATGGGGCAGCTCAGTGATACACTAGAACAAGGTTTGGCGTTGATTATCGATTATGGTTTCCCCGCACAGGAATATTATCATCCCGATAGAGCGAATGGCACGCTGATGTGTTATTACCACCATCGTGCCCATGCCGATCCCTTAAGCCTAGTGGGTTTACAGGATATCACCGCTTCGGTGGATTTTAGTGGCTTGGCACAAGCGGCCGTCCAATCCGGTTTACAAGTAGCCGGTTTCACATCACAAGCCGCATTTCTTCTTAACAATGATTTGTTACCTTTAACAGAAAAATGTTATGATGAGATATCCACGATGGATGTCAATCGGCAAGTGCATTTATTAACGTCACCGAATGAAATGGGAGAGCTTATTAAAGTGATGGGCTTCACCCGAAACTGTGAATCTCTCCCACTAAATGGATTTAAGTTATATGATAAGCGAGTGCGTTTGTAGATTTTATTGGTATCAAATAAAACAGACATGTTAATCGTTATTAATCTAATGAAAATGTAAGGATCAGTTTTATGAGTGTTTTAACAGAAATGTCGTTATTTTCTATAGCAAAATTAGATCATCTTGAAGAAGTTATAACTCATGTGATGGAAAAAAAATCTGATCCAAATTTAATGAGCGCGCTTAATATTATATCGAATTCAAAACAAGGTTTTCAAATGGCTCGTGATCTTTCTGAGCAAAAATCTTTGCGGCTTCGATAGATTTTTGAAACTTAATTTATGCTGCAAAATGAGCAAGAAATTCAAGTCGCTTTAGCCATCAAAAAAATATTGGATGAAGGAATAGCCAGCGGTCCTTGGCAGGCTAATTTATTTTTAAAAGGAATTAAAAAAAAACTTGAAGAAATACGTGATGATTTTGTGTCTCGAGTGGGTGTTGATCAGCATCATGAACAAATAGCCAATAATTTGCGTGCGGCTAATAGTTCTAAAACGACTGAAGTCTATATCGCACTTTATCAATCGCAGGGTAGCAACATGAGTAAGTGGCAGCAAGTGGTGGTTTCTTTGGTCAACTATATGATGGGGCGGCCCATTTACACTAATGAAACCGATGTGCAAGCCGCAATACGTTTAAATGATAGAAATTTAAATCATGCTTATGCGGTAGTCAAGGTACCGAGTGATGCTATTCTATTAGAGGAGTTAGCCCGTACTGATCGCGAAGGCCGTCAATTAATTAGCTTACGTGAAGCAGCGATACAGTTGAAAAATATTATTCGTCTTGTGCATGCAACAGGTGAATATAAACTAGTGGGAAATTTTTTAGTAAAACAAAATTAATTTGCATTTAAAAAATACCAAAAATAAATAGTAATTTATATGCCAGCTCCCGCACAACAACAACAGCAATCCGGAGATAATTCACTTGCTCCATTATGGATTATTCTTTGCCTGTTTCTTTTGGGATGGTTGCTTTGGGCATTTTTTCATACGCAAATCGTTGCGTTTGCCTTACAGATTAAATTCTGGGAATCGCGGTTAATTGCATTTTTCTTACCTTCGACACGACAACTTCCTTTAAGTATCCATCAGCTCATTCCTGCAGACGTTCCTTTTCCACAATTACTTAGTGTTAGTCGAGAGGTAGGTAGCTATTTACGTTATCCAATTATTCTTATTCTCCTAGGTCTCGCCTTAATTATTTATTTTAGTCATGTCAATCTGCAATTTAAGAAACTTTACGATATGAATTCGCTTGCCGAAGCCGAAAGAAAAAATTGGCCGCAAATTTCACCGGTTATCAAATTGGATTTAGTGAAGGAAGATATTGATAAAGGCCCTTGGGCAATGGCGTTATCGCCGATGCAATTTGCTAAAAAATACCAATTACTCCACGAAGAAAAGATCATTCCCTCAATGACGATGGCGGCTAAAAAGCACAATCAAAGGACGGTGAGCATCAAAAGAGAGGCTGCACATCACGTGTTTGTGATGCAATGTGGAGAATATTGGCAAGGAGTACATTATCTAAAGCCGGCCACGAAGGCCTTATTTGCTGTGTTTGCCGCTAGAGCTAACCGGGATCGTGAGGGGGCCTTGAACCTTTTATTACAAATCGCTGAGTCGACAACTAAGGGCAGATTAGATTTCTCAGGGGTTGATGCCTTATTAGAAAAACATATCCATACTAAATTAGTGCAGCGTGTGATGCATAGTCATGCCTATGTTTTAACGGTAATGGCTTCCATGTTGGTATTAGCTAGAAAAGATGGTGTATTAGCGAGTGCGGATTTTTTATGGCTTAAACCGTCCGATCGATTATTGTGGTTTATGTTAAATTCTGTCGGTCGACAAACAGCATTTGCTGAAGTGAGTGGTCCTTTTGCGCATTGGAATGTCGAACAGGCCATGGGTAGAAGACTTATGGTGCCTATGGTAGAAGAAGCGGTGAACGGCTTGGAAGCCGCGATTAAAAATATACTTTATATTCCGGACTCTGAACTAGAGTAAGCGCTTAGTGCATCTGCGAAGCGATAGCGCACGCAGTATTTAAGACAACAAAACAGCAAGGATGAAGCTCGTTTACTGAGTTTAACATGATGGGCAGGTTAATAACTGAAAGTTGAGCATAATATGGTAGCTATTGCACGGGGTTTAGAGCAAAAACACGAACAGGATCCGCGTAAGTTATTACGCGATACGCGTACGCTATCGCAGCGTTTTTTCGATTTTTTCAAAAACCCATCCGCAGTCACTATTTTACTGGTAGGTTTTGCCTCAGGTGCATTTTTTATTCCCGCGCTTGCCGATGTTATTTTTTTGCTGGGTATTTCATCGTTTTTTTATGCCTTTACGCGCAAAACCAATTTACCATTTCGAATGCCGCAACGTTCGCAAAAAATGGATTACAATGATTTAAAGCCTGGAAGTAATAAACCACAAAAGGCACGTGGGATTTGTTTGTTCGGCAATGAAATATCCTCAGGCGAAGAATTGTGGTTTAGTAATGATGACATGCGGACGCACTGTTTAATATTTGGTTCAACCGGAAGTGGTAAAACCGAAGCGTTAATCTCATTGGCCTTTAATGCTTTAGTTCAAGGTAGCGGTTTTATTTATGTCGACGGCAAAGGCGATAACAGCTTATTTGCTAAAGTTTTCTCGATGGCGCGTTCGATGGGTCGTGAGGACGATATTTTGGTGGTCAATTTCATGACAGGTGCGCGTGATATTGTTGGACCACAAGAAAAGCGCTTATCGAATACCATGAATCCTTTTGCCAATGGTTCTTCGAGTATGCTATCGCAGCTGGTTGTCAGTTTAATGGATGCGAGTAGTAATACGCCAGATGGGGATATGTGGAAAGGTAGAGCGATCGTGTTCGTTGAAGCCTTAATGAAGTTATTGGTTTATATCCGCGATCAAGGTGGAATTTTATTAGATGTCAACGTTGTACGGAATTATTTTGAATTATCCCGCGTAGAAAATATTGTTATCGATAAAATATTTCCGCGTGATGGTCAAGAGCCTTTAAATTTAATTGATATCCCTGAAGTGGTATTAGAGCCGATTACCAACTATCTCATTAACTTACCAGGTTATGATAAATCCAAAAAAGGCAAACAAGTCTCCCAAGTATTAGAACAGCATGGTTTTATTACCATGCAGTTAACCCGAGTGTTTGGTTCCTTAGCGGATACCTATGGTCATATCTTACGAACTAATTTGGCAGAAGTCGATTTAAAAGACGTGGTTTTAAATCGCCGTATTCTCTTAGTGTTATTACCTGCTTTTGAAAAATCGCCTGATGAGTTATCGAACCTAGGCAAGGTGATCATTGCTTCCTTAAAGGCGATGTTGGCAGCGGGATTAGGTGAAGAAGTGGAAGGTGATTACCGCGATATTATTGAGCGTAAACCGACTAATTCATTAACACCTTATTTATGTGTATTGGATGAATATGGTTATTACGCGGTTCCCGGATTTGCGGTGGTTCCTGCGCAAGCGCGCTCCTTAGGATTTTCTATTGTGTTTGCCGGACAAGATTTACCGGCCTTTCAAAAAGCATCTAAAGAAGAAGCTGCATCGATAGGTGCCAACTGCAATATTAAACTTTGCATGAAATTGGAAGATCCTTTAGAAACTTGGGATTTCTTTTCCAAAAGCGCGGGTGAAGCGTGGGTTAACAAGGTTGATGCCTTTCAAACCCGCGCTGAGAGTGTTATGAATAATTATGCTGATACGCGCAGTGCATCATCAGAAAAAAGAGCGCGTATCGATCTGCTTGATTTGAAAGAACAACGCGAAGGTGAAGCACATATTTTATTTAAGTCGAAGATTATTCGTGCACGATTATTTTATGCAAATCCACGGCCAGTGGCACGCATGCGCCTTAATCAATTTTTAAAAGTGGGTTTACCGACCAACCGTTATTTATTAGATCTGCAATCACGGTTACAAGATTTTCGTCAAGTGACGGATAAAGCCCAATTTTCACTTAAAAAATTGGATGAATCAGCGATTATTACGACATTGGCGCAAACCTTACGAGAACATACTGATGTGAATCCTATTCAAGCAGGAATATCAGCTTTATTGGCTTTAGAGGAGCCTACAGAAATCAGTCAAGTAGAAGCGCAAGAGAGCATTGATGAGTCCTCTGCATTATCTGAAGATGAATTAAATGTCTTCACCCCCTTAAATATAACACCGAAATTAGCCGACTTGATGAGTGTGGATAATCCTGATCAATTTAATGCGGCCTTTCTCAAAAAGACGACTACGCAAAAACAAGTGGCAGTGATAGAAAAGGTCTCGGGTAAATTCGAAAAACATGCTAATAGTATTGCCACCGAAATTGTTCAGGATATGGCGCTGGCGACCCATTATCCGCCTGCTTTACATCATATACTGCCGGGCGCTGAAGTCGCGAAGGATGTTGATAAATTAGTAAAAGTGATTCAACAAGAACGAGTGGCCGCTGAGGAAAAATCTTAATTGAGAGAATGTATGAAAAAGCGATTTTTTTTAATAGTCATGATTTCGTTGCTTTCTGCTTGTGCGAGCACAACCAAAAAACCGCTTAGTCCAGCCGAGCAACAAGCTAATTTGTTAAACGCGATTAGTAAAGGTGGTGTTCGTAGAATAGAAGTGGGTGATGAATTCCGTTTGATTCTACCCAATAACTACTTTTTTATTAAAGGAACGCCTTATTTAAAGGTCAGTGCATCTCCTACGCTAGACGGATTAGTGACTTTGCTAAATCAACGAAAAAATTTGGGTATCGATATATTAACGTTTACGCCGACGCCGGATTTACAACATGAAACCTCGGACTTAGCTAGACAACAGGCCTTAGCGATTGAAGACTATCTGTTAGACCATGGCTTAAATACTCGAATTATTGTTGCTAGAGCTTGGAATAGGCATGATCAAAGTCTTGACCACGGCGTGAGGTTTGATGGCGATCAACCACAAATCTTGGCGACTGAGATAAGAACGCGTTATTTGCATTCGGAAGATAGCGAGTGAACTGTTTGCCCATCATTGGATTATAATTCAGGAAAGCAGTAGACAAATATTAATAAAAAGTATTTTTTTGAGAAATTAAATCATTGATTAAAAGCTAGCTTTTTCGATGCGTATTGGGTTATAGTTCGTTGAAATAAGGGCAAATTAGACAAAAAGAGGGTCACGTGGGAAATAGGATTGAGTTGCTTAAATCACGTAAAGGGTTTTATCGGGAAAATTATAATCGAGTGTGTACTGCGCTTTTACTCAGTTTACTTGTTATTTTGCTGTTAAGTACACTCGTCATTTACCTCGTTATTTTTTCTCCTACCCCTGACTTGTATGCCAGCGCTCAAGACGGAAGTTTAACCCGTTTAGTTTCATCCGATCTTCCTAACAATATGCGTGCTTAATTAATAAAAATAATTTTAAAATTGAGATGACCATGAAAGAAGATGCCTTACAAGTCGTTAAATTGCGCAATGAATTTTATCGAGATAATTATAGAAAGGTTGTCGCGGCTTTATTGTTTAGCTTTTTTGCTATCTTGATTTTAGCGGGCGCCTTATTTTACATCGTCACTCATCCTCCTGCTCCGCGTTATATCGCTATGGCTCCCGATGGTCGGGTTGCCCCTTTAGTCGCTTTTTCTCATCCGAATTTAAGTAATGCTGCCGTATTGGAATGGGCTAATACCGCCGCAACCGCCGCATATAGTTATAATTTTGTAAATTATCGACAAGCATTACAGCAAGCCGCTGATTATTTTACGCCGGAAGGAAAACAAATGTTTTTTGCGGCCATTAAGAGTTCGAATAACTTGCAAGCCGTTATCAGTAAAAAACTGATTGTATCTGCCGTAGCGACGGGTGTTCCGGTAATATTAGAACAAGGCTTATTAACAGACCGTTATACCTGGAAAGTGCAAATTCCGATGTTGATTACTTTCCAAAGTGCGAGTCAGTTTTCACAGCAAGCGGTGACAGTCACGATGTTGATTGTTCGTGTTTCAACATTAACATCAGCACATGGTATCGGGATTGCACAATTTATTGTATCGGGAGGCGGGGGTATAACCGGTTAATAGCTATGTATTTTTTTACTGATCCAAAAACTAAGCTTCGGACGCTAGTTAAAGTTTTATTGCTGATGGTCGTCAGCAATGTTGCAATGATACCTTGGGCAATGGCAGAAGGTTCAGCGGCGCAAGATTCTTCTTCTTCAAGTCATTCAACCGAGGCAGCCGATAATGATAAAGATTCAGTGTCGATACAAACATTGAATAAAGCTGCTTTTGGATCGATGGCGCAAACGATGCTTCCGATGTCGCCGGAGCAAATAAAACGTCTAAGAGAACTTTTTAATCAAACTCAAGCGGCAGCGGCCACTACACCCGGTACGCCACCACGTCCTACCATTTCATCGCAATATGTGAAATTAGAACCAGGTGCGACGCCGACGGTTATTCGCTTAGCCCAAGGTTACGTGACGACTTTGGCCTTTCTTGATTCGACGGGCCAGCCCTGGCCCGTCGATAATTACGATATTGGTAACCCACAAGCCTTTAATATTCAGTGGGATAAAAAAAGTAACCTATTGATGATACAGGCCACCTCCTTATACAACGTCGGTAATCTGGCCGTGCAGTTACGAGGTTTAGAAACGCCGGTGATGGTAACACTGATTTCGGGTCAGAAAGCCGTGGATTATCGAATTGATTTACGTGTTCCGGGTAATGGTCCTAATGCAAAAGCACTTTTAGGAAGAAGCTTACCGCAAAGCGCTGATCCGGCGCTATTAAATATTTTAGAAGGTGTACCTCCTGTAGGAAATACGGTATTAAAAATTTCGGGTGGTGTCGCTCAAGCTTGGTTAGTAGCGGATCATCTGTTTATACGAACCCGTTTAACGCTCATTTCGCCCGCTTGGATTGCAACAATGTCCAGTCCAGATGGTATGAAGGCATATGAAATGCCTAAAACTCCTCTTATCTTGGGTTTTGAAGATGGACAATCTATCCAACTAAAAGTTGAAGGGTTTTGAATAACTTTATGAAACTTCAATTACAAAATATTGCTAACTTATTTAAAAATATTCGTACCCGTAGCATTATTATTATCACTGCCTGCATCCTTTTATTTGGTTTTTTATATGGTTTTCTCCATCTCACGAATAAAAAAGCGGCCGGAAACACTTCCGTTCAACTAAAAGAATCTCCTAATATCGAATCTATTCCGGGCGGTTTAACACAATCACCTTCTGCCGATTACCAACGTTTACAAGCACAACAGAATCGTGAGCAAGCGGCTATTGCTGAAAAAAACGGCAGTAGCTCTATTCCAACCCTATTAGACTCTAATCAATTTAACGAAGATCAAATTGGACAGAATATGAAGGGTTGTTCACCCTGTCCAACTATGAATAATGGCTGTTCGCCGTGTAACCCCTGTGCCAAGTATACAGCCTGCTCTAGTATGCAATCAGCTACGGCAACAGCGTTGCAACCAAGTCAATTGCGATCAGGAACGTTAATCTATGATACACAAGGGAAGGTTATTGGTCATTTGGGTGTTGATGGTAAGGTACGGGATGGTAATGGACAAATAATAGGCCAAGTAGGACCTGATGGTTTAGTGCGATCTGAAGATGGCACCGTGATCGGTAGCGCAGCGGTCCCAGCGATGGGCGATCCCGTTTATGATGTGGCAGGGCGCTTAATAGGTACGGTCGATCGAGATGGCAAGGTAAGAGATGCAAAAGGTCGTGTTATTGGCACAGTGGGTCCTGATGGCATCGTGCGAAATTTAAAAGGGGCTGTGATAGGTAAGGTCGTTGCCCCCAAAGCCAGTATCGTTATCCCCGCCTATGATAAAAATGGCCATCTATTGGGCACAGTGGATGCCGATGGAAAATTAAGGGATGCTAACGGTCATATTATCGGTGAGGTAGATGCCGATGGCACGGTTCGAAATAATGAAGGTGATGTTATTGGTAAAACCGGCGTTAACATGGCCGGCGCGCCGGTTTACGATTCCGAGGGCCATTTGCTGGGAACCATTGGTACCGATGGAAAGTTAAAAGATGCCGCAGGGAATATTATCGGTGAAGTCGACGCCAATGGCGTGGTGCGTAACCCAGCGGGACAGGTGATGGGTCATGCTTACTTGAAGGGAACCCATGAAAAAAGACAAGCCATTCCCGGCACGCCGGTTTATGATCGACATGGAAGATTAATAGGAACGCTGGATAGTGATGGTGAAGTACGCAATGCCCAAGGGAAGAAGATCGGTAAATTAGATAGTGATGGATTGGTGCGTGGATTACACGATGAAATTATTGGTGAACTTGGCGCAACAGCCCCCGGTACACCAGTGTATGATTCTCAAGGCCATTTGGTGGGAACGGTCGGTAGTGATGGCATTGTTAGAAATGGTCGAGGCAAAGCACTAGGCAGGCTAGGCGCGGACGGAATGGTTCGTGATAGTCAGGGGAATCCTATTGGTAGTATTACGCCCCCGCAAAGGGCCAATGAGTTTCCCGCCGCCACGCACAGTGATAATGCAACGAATGCAGCGGTTAGCTTACTGCCTGATACGACCAATAAACCTAATCCCGAATTACAGGCCATTTTAGATCGACAAGCACAACAGATTTCCGCGCAAAAAGCGGATCAACTACAGCAACAAATGGAAGGTTCAATGAGCACGCAAGCCACGCAACTTTTTGCGGCTTGGGTGTCACCGAATCAACAATACGTTGTAGGAACGCCCGACTTTAATCGTGTTGGGGCTGGTTTAGATGGCGCCTTGTCTGGATCTCCAGCAGGCGTCAAAGCCCCTGCCGTAAAAGCCGGAACGATTATGCAAGCCGTTCTTTTAACAGCAGTCAATAGTGATGAACCAGGCCCAGTGCTTGCTGAGATTGTCCAAGGTAAATTCAAGGGTGCACGGATCATGGGTACCTTAAGCAATCAAGGTCAAAAGGTTCTACTGTCCTTCAACACCTTAAGTATGCCCAAACTATCCGAAAGTGTGCCCATCAATACCGTAGCCATTGATGAAAATACCGCACGTACCGCATTGTCTAGTGATACCAATAATCACTATTGGTTACGTTATGGAACCTTATTTGCTTCCGCATTTATCCAAGGTTATGGACAATCCTTCATTAATTCGGCACCCAATTATAATATTTCGCTGTTCCCCCCTCCCATACCTGATCAACCTGCAAAAAGCAATTTATCGCCACGCGATAGAATCTTTGTCGGTTTAGGTCAAGTGGGTTTGCAGTATTCATCGGTACTAAAAAATATATTTAATACGCCACCGACGGTGAAGGTTTTCTCCGGAACGCCGATGGGAATATTGTTCCTTTCTGATCTCGCGGCATTACCGACAAGTTAAGTTTTATGCTCCAATATTTTATAGAGTGAGGCGATAATGGATAACAAAAATTATAATGAAGAAGAATACAAACTTCAGGATTCAACAACAGAATCCGCATCCCACTTTGCTGACGCAGCCAGTAATCAAGATCCGGCATCGGCTATTTTGGAAAAAACCCGACGTCATCATATTCTTTTGATTGTATTTATTCTCTTTGCCAGTTTGGGTATTTTTAAAGTGGTTAGCGGATTAATTCATCGATTAGGGACTCCTCCTAAACCTAAAATGGTTGCCACAGTACAGAAACCGGCAGCCCCCGTTGTTCCAGCGGCTGTGCAAGCGAATATAGCGCTGAATAACCGTTTTAATCATATAGAGCAAGAACAACGCGAATTACAGTCACATTTACAAGCCTTTGATTCGGATTTAAGTGATATCAAAACGACTTTAGCGGATCTTAATTCTCGAGTCGCGGATATCAATGACCAAACTCAACTTCTTAATTCGCAACAACAAACCTTTCTGCAAAAACAGAAAAAAGCAGAAGCTAAATTGATTGAAAGAAAAAAAGCAGCACCTAAACCTGTTTATTATGTCCGCGCAATTATTCCTGGTCGCGTCTGGTTAACCTTGCAAGATGGTTCGACACTGACATTAGGGTTAGGAGATAAATTAGCCGGTTATGGTGTTATAACAGCGATTGATCCGAGTCAAGGCACCATTACCTTAAGTTCCGGCGCCATCATTGGTTATAACCCAGATGATAGATAATGGCTATGCATACTTTTGATACTAACAACACAATGATAAAGAAACACTGGCGGAATATTCTCTTCCTCTTCTCTTGTGTGTTATTAAGTGGCTGTGCCCATCAAAATTACCCAGGTATTGAAAAGGCATTACTCACTGTAACGGGGGAATTTCCGAATATTTATCGACTGATTACGGCGTTAGCTTATTTGATGGGCATCGCTTTTATTTTTCGGGGAGTCTACCAATTAAAGGTCTATGGGGATTTGCGGACCATGATGTCCGTGCAAACCAATTTTAGAGCGACAATGATGGTGTTTTTTGCAGGTACCGCTTTGCTGTATGCGCCGACTGCCTTTAAAGACATGATGCTATCAACCTTTGCGACGACAAATGTGAAGGATCCGATGAGTTATGTGCCGGCTCATGATTTATCGACGTTATTAGCATCAAGAGCAGTTTTGCTCTTTGTTCAATTAATAGGTACTATCTCATTTATAAAAGGCTGGGTTAGCTTAACCCATGTATCTAACCCTAATGGCAGGAGTACCATGGGTAAAGCCGTGACGCATATTGTTGCTGGTCTTCTAGCGGTCAATATCGAAGGTACAAAAGAGATACTACAAGCCAGCTTAGGTTTGTGAGTGGATCATGATGCATATCCTGAAAAATTTACGTGAAAACTAAAAATCAGAGTGGAGAGACTAAAATGAAGAATAAAATCATTAAAACTAAGCTGATTCGACGCAGCCTTTCCGGTTTAAGTCAATTATCCTTAGGGGTAGGTGCCTATCTTTATACCAATTTAGTCCTAGCTGATACTTCATCCAATGATCAGAACTTAGGTAATGTGGCGAGTACCATCACGAGCTCTTTTGGTCAACTTGCCAAATTAATTACTGCCGGAGCCTATATGGCCGGTATTGGTTTTTGTATGGCTTCGATGCTGAAGTTTAAAGCTCATAAAGATAATCCTACGCAAATTCCAATAGGAACGCCCATCGCCTTATTATTCATTGGTGCCGCATTAATATTCTTACCGAATATATTCAGAATTGCCGGTTACACGGTATTTGGTGGAACCAGTGGCGCAGGCGGTGTCAGTGGTACGACAGGGCTCCCAGGAGAAGGTTCGTAAAAAACCTTTTTTGTAGGCGCTTGTTGCGAGTAAGGGTGTTAAAGAAACATCCTTAACTTGCTCTTTTTATCTTGAAGGAGCTGGCTTCGAGAAAGAACGCCTGCATTGTGTGTAACCGTGGAGGCTATCGTGACATTCATTTTCTATGAATGAAGTTCGAGCTTCTGAGTAGCGAGTTTATTTAAGGATTAATGAATGAATGAAAATAAAAAAATGCTTTCGGTTAAAAGATTAAGTATCCAACCTTTCATATCGATTTTCATCGTGATGTTCATCACTTTGAGTTATCCAGGGGTGAGTAAAGCTGAGGTAATGACCTTAGGAGATATGGCCTTAAAGATTACCGAATCATTTGAAGG
>CASFML010000112.1 GCA_949295795.1 uncultured Gammaproteobacteria bacterium
AGTAAAAACAAAACGACAAACAGCCATCGACAGGCATTTTTTATTGAAAAAGCAAATACAGCAAAACAATAACTGCTAAAAGCCAGTAAAAAACCGGTAAAAATATGATCCTTAAAAACACCAGAATCAGATACAAAACGATGAAGAAAATCCCAATGTCCAAAATATTTAATCAGTGAGAAAAGTAATGTCAAGCTAGCTGCTAATAAGAAAGCAAAAAAAGCAAAATATGCGGTCTTTTCGTGCCGAAATATACTAAACAAGAAAAACCCTAGCAAAAATTTACTGTATTTAGTTAAGGTATGTAAGGCTATTGGCCAATGCACGGTTGTATAACTAAGCCCTATTAGAAATAATGCAAAAAATAAGATAAACATCAATGCCATAGGGTTATAACGTAAAGTTAGATATTTCTCATACCAATTCCCCGCTAATAAACTACAAAGCACTGCTGCCGTAAAAAAAATCATCAATGCTGCTGTTGATAAAGGTAAAGCAAATGCAGTCAACACCGCAAAAATCTGGCTAAGTCCTTGAAAATAATCTCTGAGAGGACGACGAGTATCACTTAACAAAGCTTCCGACATATTTCCCTTATTGATAAAGATAAATTAATTTTACATAACGATAAAAAACACCCAAAGCATTGGAAATCGCTAGTATAAAACCTTCACGGCCATCCAAAAAACCTAAACGTAACAAATAACCGCGAATAAAACACCAGTTTGCATGCAAAATGGCTTTTAATAGAGAGGATTTTGTGTGTTTTTGGTAAGCTTTTTGCGCCGCAAAGCTAGAGTAATGTTCTAGTTTGAGTAATACTTGGCTAATCGTTTGCATCGTATCATGAAAAATGACTCCTTCTAAATGACCAAGATTTGAATAACCCTTTAATTTCTCATGAATTATTACAGGTGTAAATCGAATAGCGGGTAATCGACGAAATAATCTAACCACCTTATCTCTACTCCAATCACCATAACGAATTTTTTTTCCGCAGAAATAAGACACTCTTTTTATTGCATAGGCATCATGATGATCCTTAGCTTTATAGATAATTTGTTTTACTTCTTCAATTAAATCTGTACTTAAGGTTTCATCCGCATCAATTGATAATACCCATTTACACTGAGCTTTATCTAAAGCACGATTCTTTTGTATACCGAATCCTGGCCAATCGGTTGAAAAAATATTCTTTGTATATTGTTGACAGATTTCCAAGGTATTATCTTGGCTTCCTGAATCCAAAATAATGATTTCATCTGCCCATTTTACTGATTCCAAACAGCGCTGAATATTCCTTGCCGCATCTTTTACTATCACTATAACACTTAAACCCAACATACAAGCTTTTAAAACCTTAAAAAACTAGCAGCATATCTCATATACTTCTCAAATAGAAACTATTAACTCAGGTAAAAAGTTTTAAGTTATAAGATTTTCTGAATAATCAATGAGCTTTCTAAGCTTTTTAATCACCTGCTCGGCGCTTAAACCTTCTAAACAACGACTGCGGCTCATAACATGTCGATCACAGCCTTCTTGAAAACAAGGAACACAGTCTCCGGACCCTTGCATTAAATAAACATTATTCCTATGTTGGGATCCTACTCGAACAAATGGGTTATTTAATGCCCAAGTCTTAGGCCAAGGACCCCATTTTACGGGATTGCTTGGACCAAATAACGCCAAAGTAGGTGTCCCCAGCGCAGCCGCCATATGAGTGACTACCGTGTCGGGACCAATATAAACTTTACATTGACTCAATAAAAAGCCAAGTTGATTTAAATTTAAATAGCCCACAAGATTAATGATCCCTGTCGGAAGAATCGCTAACAATTCCGCGGCTAGTTTTTTTTCAGATTCAGTTTTATCTCCGGTAAGCACGACCGTATAACCTATTTCTAATAACCAAACCGCTAAACTTATCCAAGCTTCTTGAGTCCATTCTTTATAAGAGAATTTAGGGCGTAGATGTAAAATAGCCAATTTTTTACCGATATCAACCAATTGCTTTACTTTATGAGCATCTTTTTCCTGCCAAGCGATAACAATTTCTGAACAAGGATCGAGCCGTAAGACTTCGGCTAGACGTAAATTCATTAATACCGTATGCGTAGAAATACTATCAAATTCTACCGCTTTAGAGAGTAGAAACCGTTTCCACCAGCGACTTTTGTCAGCACCTAGCATACCTATCCGATAGTTAGCGGCGAAATAGGCATAAAGTGTGGATCTATCCCCCGTTAACGTGGAAACAGACATATCATATACACGAAAAATTTTTTTGATTAATCGACAATGTTGGAAAAAGTCAGGTCGTTCTTCGATGCTAATAATATTATTTACATCGGGATTTGAATTCAGTATTGACTCAGTACCTTTAAAAACCAAAAGATCAATTTTAACTTCCGGCCAGTGTTGCTTAAAGGTACGAATTAAAGGAGTAACCAATAGCACATCGCCAAGACGGCGAGTGCAAATAATTAAGAGCCTTCCTGGCGGTAATTTGCGCATATCCCTTTAAAATTTTTATTCAGCTTTATATCAGCTGGCTAAGTTATCATAAAGCCATAGATGGACGCGATTCACAAATATTCGCTCGTTACAAGTTTTTTTAAAGATTATTTTTAGAAATATCAACTTTGACATCGCCGAAACATTGTATATTATAAAATTCATCTTTTAAATCTTTAAACCATTTTACTCGAGAATCAATACCAATTATTTCGCGTATAATTTGAAACATCTCCGCATAATGGTTATTACAACCAAAATCATGTTCAAATTCTGTACCATCAGACAATATAATCTTTACTTTACTCATATTAAGCCTTTTTAGGATAGGGTTTTGCAATTCTTTGTGCTGAAGACCGGCCTGTTGCTAAAGTGATGTGTATCGGCAATATGGTGCTTAGATTTTCCAATAGCCATTTATTTAAACTAGCATCTTCGCCACTTAAACAAACATTAATAGGTCTTTCAATATGAGCCGCTATTTTTGGTGCAATACATTTTTTAAACGCAGCATTTCCTGAATAATTTAATAAGCTACGCTTACTACTCGCTTTTTTACTAAACATATATCCCCCTTGGAACCATTTTCTTTAGATTGCTGATTAATATTTTGATTTTAGATATGTGGTTATTAGGTTAAGCAATCTAGAACTCAATCTACTAGGCTTTTATTAGTCTTTAGTATTTGCTTAAATTAGGCTTTTATTTTTTAGATTGTTGAAGCATCCATCTTTCTAAGAATTTTTAATGCATAAGTTACAAAAATCATGTTTACTAAATATAGTGGTATTTTTTTTTATAGCAACTATATATAGTGTTATTTATTTTGCTTACGTTATTTTATACAATTACGTATAATAACTTTAGCAAAAGTTTGCATTATCCACAAGTTTTCAAGGGCTTTTTCACAGCTTATACAAGTAGTTACACACTGATAAACAAATTAATTAACATAAAAAGTAATTAATCTAAGGGTTTACTTAAAACAAGATAACTACCAAAAAGAAACAATGTTGACCATTAAAATATGACCAACATTGTCAATAGAAATAACAATTGTTAACTAATTACGCAACAATTTAATCTGCTTGCTGGGTTAATTATATTTACTCTAACCTCTTTAAAGAAATTACTTTTTTTTTCATCGGTAGGTTTATAAGAACGCGGATAATCTGATTGCTTGTCTGGATAATATTTTTTAATTAGCGCTTCTAATATACTAATTGTTTTCACACTCGGTTCACCTGAATAGTCTTCAGGTTCAAAATGGATTTGAAAAGCTCTTATCACATCTCGAGTCTGTTCATCCAATTTACCCGTTGATTTGATATAGTAACCATAAAGTCGAAGATTATCTTGTATCCATTGGTAATCAATCCCTTGATCAATATGAATTTCTTTTTCTATCGTGGCTACCAGCTGCTCATCCGGCCATGCCCCTATACCCTGGTCAGCTAATTTTTTCCATAAACGCGGACCTGGATCAGTTTTTCTACCCGGTGCAATATCGACATGACCCGTTATGAATTGAGGCGGTATTTGGTAATACACTTCCCTACTTTTTTGATCTTCAATAGTTAATTTTTTTTGAATATCTTCGATAAGCTTGACCAAGGTATTAATTTGATGTTCAGTATACTCATCCCAAATAAGTTTGCCTTGCTGTTCTAATTGATTAAGATCATCTTGCTTGATATTAAGAAAGATATCATTTTGTTCTCGCCATTCCTTAGTTAACTGCTTATATTTATCGATAAGCGCTGACAAAACCTTTTCTTTATAAATCTCACGATCGGGTGGCGGTAGTACCCCACGCTGCATATCAGCCAAAAAAGCAGGTAATAGTTTTTCGTTTTCTAAAAGCTGATATGCGGCTTCATCTTCTTTTTTTAAAGTTTCAATGATAACTTCTTTAAGTTGATTTTCCATTTGATAAGTAAATAATACTTGTCCTGAATCCTGTTTTAAACCATAACCATAATTAACTATTTCAATACCAATTGAGGTATCATTTAAACCACTTCTACCACCAAAATTACTTATACGGCATGATAAGCTCGATCTTCTATCTTTACAAATTGATAATAATCAATGTTTTCTTCTCCTTCTTTAAAGGGTTGTTTGGGAATTAAAAAGTGCGCTCCCACACCTCCACGCGTCAGTGTCTCTATAGTATCTTTTTCATCTAAAACGGTGTAATGCAAAATGATAAATCGCTGACGTCTATCAAAATTTTGTTTGTCTGCGGGTATAAATTTTTCTTTCATATTAATCTCCATTTATTTTACTTTGTTCAAATAACAGTTTACAAAATATTTTTCTTAATATAAATAAAAAATTAATGTCTTCTATCCAAAGGATTTATTCGCAAAATACTGCCCATTAAGGGCCAAATTAAAGCACTCACTAATAAGGGAATCCAAGCCCAACGAAAATCAACCGGAAATCCCAGCCAGGTCTGTATTAAAATCAATACAATTTGATAGATCATTAACATTACAAAAATAAATAGTATTTGTTGTGGCAAAGGAAACATACGAAATTGTAGATGGAAACGGTAAGCCAAATAAGCGACCACACATAAAGCTAAACTATGCTCACCTAAATAGTTGCCATATAACACATCGATAAATAACCCGAGTATCCAGGCTAAAGTAAAATGAATATGTTCTGGCAATACCATAATCCAGTAAATTAAAACCAAAGGTAGCCATAAAGGAAAAAACAATGTCAAGGCGGGAGGTAATGGAATGATATTAAGTATAATCGCCGCAAAAAAGCTAATCGCTACGAGAAATAAGGTAGAAAAATAAAGTGGTTTCAATCTGCTATCCTATTTTTTGACAGGGTGCGAGGGGGGTTTAGTTTTCGAATTAATGTCAGAAATGGCTGTATCGGCTGATGAAATTAATAATACCGGCCGATTTCTATTTAATTGTGCACTGGGATCAACCTGTATACTCGCGAATTGTGCAGCCACATTCGTGTTAACCGCACTGACAATACCTACTGGATAACCTGCAGGATAACGTCCGCCTAAACCTGAGGTGACTAACAGATCATTGACTTTAATATCCACTGTCCCGGGTGTATCTTTTAACAAAAGTTTCGCAAGTCGTCCTCGACCCACCAAAATTCCACGTGCATCACTACGCACATCCTGAACAGGAATCGCACTACGAAAATCCGTTAGCAATAGCACACGACTATTTAAAAAATCGACGCTGACGACTTGACCCATCACACCATTGGCATCTAAGACGGGCTGACCTACTTTAACTCCGTCCGATTGCCCTTTATCGACTATCACCTCATTGAGTAAAGGATCCGCATTAATCAATAAGAGTCGTGCCAAACGAAAATGTTGTTTTTTTAGATGTTCAGTTGCCGCTAATAATTGATTTAATTGTCTATTTTCACTTTCTAAAGCCGCATAGCGTTGTAATTTAGCTTGCAATAAAACTTGCTGTGTACTTAATGCTGCATTTTCGGATTGCAATTTCTGTCGCGTTACAAAATTGCTCCTTAAATTGTGAAATAGTTGCACTGGAGCATCTACCATATATTGCAAAGGGGCAACAATATTATTTAATCCTCGACGTAATGAAGGTAAATAATGATGGTAATCCAATAAAATAAGCAACAAAGATAAAAGAATAAAAAAAACTACTCTTAACCCTAAAGAGGTTTTTCCACGGTTAAATAATAGTTTGATAGTGCTTACCTGCTAATCTTTGACTAGAAAATCCCCACCCATTTCATCGATAATCTCCAGCGCACGACCGCCTCCCCGTGCAACACAGGTTAATGGATCCTCTGCAACAACAACCGGCATACCGGTTTCTTCAGTAATGAGTCGATCCAAATTCCTAAGGAGTGCACCGCCACCTGTTAGAACCATTCCTCTTTCTGAAATATCTGCCGCTAATTCAGGGGGTGTTTGTTCTAAACCGGTACGAATGGCGCCGATAATATTGGATAATGGCTCTTGCAAAGCTTCTAAAATTTCATTGCTATTCAAAACAAAGGCTCGAGGTACGCCTTCTGAAATATTACGTCCTCGCACTTCAATTTCGCGCACTTCAGACAAAGAAAACGCCGTACCAATTTCATGCTTAATGCGCTCTGCGGTGGGTTCACCAATTAAGCTACCATAACTACGCCGAACATAATTAACAATCGCTTC
>CASFML010000113.1 GCA_949295795.1 uncultured Gammaproteobacteria bacterium
AAAATCAGGTACCAAAGAGTTTTTAGACTCTTTAACAGGGGATGTAAACCAAGACACTCAACTTATTGGTCAATTTGGAGTTGGATTTTATGCTGCATTTATGGTCGCTGATAAAGTTATTGTCAATACTCGGGCAGCTGGAGAACCCTCAAAAAATGGTGTTCGTTGGGAATATAATCGTGACGCTGAATCTAAGGGCGAGTACACCATTGAAAACATATCCAAATCCGAACGGGGCACCGAAATCATACTACATTTAAAGAAAGAAGAAACTGAATTTCTAGAAGACTGGCGTTTACGAAGCATTATCACTAAATATTCTGATCATATTACTTTGCCTATAAGTATGAAAAAAAATTTAGATCCGAGTGAAAATTCTTCTGACACTACAGAAAATAAGAATGTTGAAAAAGAAATTAATACTACCTGGGAGACGGTTAATAATGCCACTGCGCTTTGGACGCAATCTAAAGATCAAATTAATGACGAGGAATATAAGCAATTTTATAAACATCTTACTCACGATCAAAATGAACCTTTCACTTGGATTCATAATAAAATAGAAGGCAAACAAGAATATACTACTTTACTCTTTATACCTTTGCAGCCAGGCCCATTCGATTTTTGGAATCACGAAAAACCACGTGGCTTAAAACTATATGTAAAGCGTGTCTTCATTATGGATGATGCTGAACAATTTTTGCCTCGTTATTTACGTTTTACAAAAGGAATTATTGATAGCAATGATCTTCCATTAAATATATCTCGTGAGGTTTTACAAAATAATAAGCAGATTGATAACATACGTTTAGCTATAACTAAGCGCATTCTTGAAACACTAATATATCTTTCTAAAGAACAAACAGAAAAATATTTACAATTTTGGAAGGAATTTGGCAATATCTTAAAAGAAGGTTTAGCAGAAGATTTTAGTAATCGAGATTCATTAGTTAAGCTTTTAAGATTTAGCTCAACTTATTTAAATAATAATGAGCAAACCGTAAGCTTAGAAGATTATGTATCGCGCATGAAACCTCAACAAGATAAGATTTACTATATCACTGCAGAGAATTTTTCCGCAGCAAATAATAGTCCTAATTTAGAAATTTTTCGAGACAAAGGAATTGAAGTATTACTTTTACATGATCGTATTGACGAATGGTTGGTTGCGCATTTAACCGAATTTGACGGAAAAAATTTGCAATCTGTTGCAAAAGATTCTGATATTTCAGGAATTGCTGAAGAAAAAAATAAAGAACTGCTAAAGCAAAACGAAGATGAATTTGGACCTTTATTAAAGCAAATTCAAGAGATACTTAAGAATAAAGTGAAAGAAGTTCGTATCTCACTACGTCTAACCAGTTCTCCCGCTTGTATTGTAAACGAACAAAATGCGTTGAGCAGTCAAATGCAGCGTATTCTTCAAGCTACTGGTCAATCTGTTCCTGCTAGTAAGCCCATTTTGGAATTAAATACTCAACATAAGTTAATTCAAGATTTAAAAGATCAGCAAGATGACTCTCAGCTAGCAGAATGGTCACATTTATTTTTAGAACAATCGATACTGGCAGAAGGAGGACAACTTGAAGATCCCGCCGGATTTGTAAAAAGACTAACTAATTTATTACTCGTTAGATAATAAAGTTGTTTTCAGTTAAACAAGTCCCTCCTTTGTGAGGGACTTTTAACAAACTATTTAAACAAAAACTTATCCATAGACACTCTATCCTAAATTATCGTAGAATTGGTGTGCTTGTTTTTATAAAAATAACAATATTTAGGTTTTTTATGGCTTCTATTACTTTATCTAAGCATTTTTTCTTCCTTACTGGACTAGCACTTATTTTTCTCGCCTATATTTTTCAGCAAACTAATTGGATGAAAATAAAAGGCTTTCTTTATAATTTTACCAATCTTCTCGGTGCCGGATTACTTGCTTATATTACCTTCCAACCTATGCAACTCGATCTTTTTATTTTTACAATAGTATGGGCTTTAGTTAGTCTGATAAGGCTATACAAAAGCTTTAAGTAAGATGACTATTATTTAGCACTGGAGCTATATCAACCGTAATGTAACTTAACAAAAAATCTATGGCCTAACTTTTAGTAATTGGATTTTTGAGAAGGGTGCGCGAGGATGAAACAACCTGATTGCATAAGCGGTAACACGATTTTAAGTGTGAATATAGTTTACCAATTAAATAATGTACCATCTAATTTTCTATTAATAGGGAGATACGCCCGCTGGTAAGGATATTTATCTGCTAGTTTCTCGTTAAAATCCACACCTAAACCTGGTTGATCACTAGGATATAAATAACCTTTTTCAAAACTATAATGATGTGGAAACACATCATTAGTCTTTTCAGTATGACGCATATATTCCTGTATACCAAAATTATTAATGGAGATACCGAAATGTAAAGCGGCTGCCATCGTAATGGGAGATACATCGGTTGGCCCATGACATCCTGTTTTCACATGATAGACTTCAGCCATGGCTGCAATTTTTTTTAAATGTGAAATACCACCACCATGTACAATAGACATACGTATATAATCTATCAATTGTTCAGTGAATAAAATATGTGTATCCCAAATCGTATTAAAAACCTCACCTACAGCCAGAGGAGTTGTCGTATGTTGACGTATAATTCGAAATCCTTCTTGTAATTCAGCCGGTATTGTATCTTCTAACCAAAACAAATGATAAGGCTCCAACTCTTTGCCTAACCGCGCAGCCTCTATGGGCGTTAAGCGATGATGAGCATCATGAAGAAAATGGGGTTCTTCACCATAATTCTTACGTAATTCTTTAAATAACTTAGGAATATAATTAAGATATTTTTCCGTAGACCACACACATTCTTCAGGTAAGCCTTTGGTAGCGGGCTCATAATACATTTTATCTTTAGAAACACCATAACTATTCGGTAAACCAGGCACGCCAGTTTGTGCACGTACGGCTAAGTAACCCATATCAATATAGTTTTCAACTTGTGTGATGGTATCAGCAATATCTATCCCATTTGCGTGACCATATACCATTACTCCTTTCCGACTTTTCCCACCTAACAAATCATAAACAGGTGTATTTAATACTTTTCCTTTGATATCCCATAAAGCCATATCGATAGCTGCTATGGCGGCCATGGTAACAGGTCCACGCCGCCAATATGCACCTCGATAAAAAAACTGCCATATGTGTTCGATTTGTGCAGGATCTCGATCTAACAAACAAGGAATCAGATCTTCTAAATAGGCTTTAACCGCTAATTCTCGCCCATTTAGGGTGGCATCACCAAGACCATATACCCCTTCATCGGTAATGATTTTTAACGTCACAAAATTACGATCGGGACACGTTACGAATACCTTTGCATCTTGAATTTTCATAAAGGAAACCTCAGCGAGATTTAGTTATATATTTTTTTATCTCAATAAATCAAATTTTAATTTATTCAATGATCAAATCACTTAAGCGGTTACGTCCAATAATTGGATATTGTTCAACTTCATATACAGCTCCACTAACTGGAGATGACTGATCTGCAAGCCAAAAAACAACATGTGAGGCAACATTATCTGGCGTTAATAAACGGCCACTGGGAGCATATTTTTTGGGGATTTTTTCCTGCCAATTTTCTGGTAACCCCTCAGACATTTTTAAACAAATTTCATTCTCTGTTGGTGTCCAGCCCACATTAAGTTGATTTACTCTAATAAGCTCTGGCCCTAAACTATCGGCTAAATTACGAGTCATCGTCATAAGCGCACCTTTTGAGGCAGAATAAATCAAGAGATCCGGTTGACCCGTATAGGCATTCATAGAACCGATATTTACGATAGTTCCAGCTGTTTTCTGTTTACGAAAAGCTTCTACAGCCGCTTTACATAATAGTAATGGCGCATAAAAATTAACACGCATAATCTTTTCACAAAGATCCAGATTAGCAGAATCGATATTATTTCTCGGATAAATACCTGCGTTATTAACTAGGCCATCTAAACGACCAAATTTTTTTACTGTCTCTATTATTAAATAGACATAGGAATTCTCATCCATTAAATCTGCAATTAAATAGCTGCTTACATTGCCCAACTCATGAACTAATTCTTTAGCACATTCTTCTTTACGACCATGGATCATGACCTTTGCACCTTCAGCGACACAACGCCGAGCAGTTGCAGCGCCAATACCATTAGTAGACCCTGTAATTAGAATAACTTTATCTTTTAATATCATCTAAATTCTCTAACAATACGTTATTTTGTAAGGTAAAAAATAAAAGGTTTTTTTAATATTGTTAATAATGAAGAGGAGCATAATGAAGCACCAAGTTCGCGACTTGGCCGCCCTAAGCGCAAATTTCTTTCAATGTGCTCTAGGGAACAATTTTTAGTTTCTGGAACTATAAAATATACAAAAATCCAAGCTAACACACAGAGTAATGCATACATCCAAAATGTATGGCTAGTACCTATAAATTCAACTAAGGTTAAAAATGTCATGGACACCAACATATTAAATCCCCAACTTGCAGAAATCGCTAAACTAGCCCCTACCCCTCGAATATTTAACGGAAAAATTTCTGAAATAATTAACCACATAATAGGACCTAAGCTCATTGCAAAACTGGCGATATATATAATCATACTTGCTACAGCTATCCAACGTAATGTTGTAAATGCAGGAAAGTAAAAAGCTGTCCCTAAAATAACTAAACTGCTAAACATACCTAAAAGGCCATAAAGTAATAAAGGTCGACGGCCCCAACGATCAATAAGAGGTAAGGCAATAATAGTAAATAAAACATTGATTACACCAATACCTACCGTTGCTAAAATGGCATTGCTAGCATATTTAAAACCAGACATTTGTAAAATGGTGGGCGCATAGTAAATAATGGCATTGATACCGGTAACTTGCTGGAAAAAACTTAAACCTAAACTAATAAAAAGAATAGGCCGCAGCCATTTTGCTAATAAAAGCCGGTGTGTTCCTCTTTCAATTTCTACCGTTTGATGAATTTCATCAAACTCATTATTGATATTTTCACCGTAACGCAAACTCTGTAAAACTGCATGGGCCTTTCCATCCCAGCCTTTTAAAATCATCCAGCGCGGACTTTCTGGCAAAAAGGTAGTCCCTAATAATAAAATAATAGCTGGAACAACACCTAACCCTAGCATCCAAGGCCATTGTCCCGTGACTGAAAAGTAGTAATTAATAAAATAGGAGAAAACAATACCTATCGTAATCGCTAATTGATTCAGGGAAACCAACATACCCCGAATACGTTTTGGGGCAATCTCTGCAAGATAAAGAGGTGCAGTAAAAGATCCAACACCGATAGCTATACCCAATATTATTCGACCTATAATTAAAGTAACTAAGTTGGGCGAAAATGCTGTGATCAAAGAACCCACAATAAATGTAAGAGCAGTAAAAATCAGTACTTTACGTCGGCCGAATATATCACTTACTCGACCACTTACACCCGAACCGAGCAAAGCACCGAATAAAACCGCACTGACAACCATTTCAATTTGAAAATTAGTTAAGGAAAAATCCTTTTTAATGAATAAAATTGCGCCGGAAATAATTCCCGTATCATAACCAAATAATAATCCTGCTAAAGCTGCAAATCCCGAAATGGTATAAACCAACCAATTTGGATTTGATACTTTTATCATAAAAAAAATCTCTTTTATGGCATTTATTAATGATTACTTTACCTCTATCACGGCTAAAAGCAAGCCGAGACTTTAAAAACCCATATAAATTCGGGGAATTATCAGTGAACTTATCATATTAATATCAATTTTGTGTTTATTCCTTCATTAATTTAAATAAGAAGGCTCCGGCAAGCCCTTAATCCCTGTTTCTATAGCAAAAAGCATGCCAGATTGAGGAGCATCAGTTAGTTGGGCTGCATTTAAGTCTCTGGAGGCGGATGTAATATATAAAGTCGTGAGATCTGCTCCGCCAAAACAACAACTTGTAGGTCTCGGAATCGGCATAGGGATAATACTATCTATTTTACCGGTTGGGGTGTAGCGAGTTATTTGCCAACCATCCCAATGACAACTCCAAAGATAACCTTGGGTATCGACAGTGAGTCCATCAGGAAAGCCTTGTTCTTTGGAAATTTGTGCAAAAAGCTGCATTTTACCCAAACTTCCATTCTTAGGATCAAATTCATATTGATAAATCTGCCGGGCAGGAGAATCACAAATATACATTAGGCTATCATCTAAATTCCATGCAATTCCATTGCTTACCGTAAACCCGCTAAGCATTTTTTTCACATCGCCATTATTCAAACAATATAAACCACCTATTGGCTCTTGTTCTGCAATATCCTTCGTACCGGCCCAAAATCTTCCTTGCCTATCACATTTACCATCGTTAAACATGGTATTTATTTCTTTCAACGGTAAGGCAATATTCTGCGTTGTACCCGTTACAGTATCAATAGTCACAAAGCGATCACTCAAAGCAGCTATTAACCCTCCTTTAGCTCGCCATGCAATAGAACCAATTTCGCTAGGCATCAGGAATCTATCTATACTTTTATTTTGATTTAACCGGTATAAAGTCCCAGCCGTGATATCAACCCAATATAAGCATTTTTCTAGAGGATGCCAAAGTGGCCCTTCACCTAATACCATAATCTGCTGACATGCTATATTAATATTCATATATTTTTTACCAAATCAATCGATAGGTCGTTTCATGTTGATAATTATTGCCCGGTAATAAAAAAGGAGACGGAAACTCAGGATATTTTACAGCCCCCGGAAGATTTTGAGTTTCCATACAAAAAGCACCATAGCGTTGTGTATGCAAACCTGAACTAATCGGATATCTCCTTAAGGTATTACTGGTATAAAATTGTAGGCCGGGTTGAGTAGTAAACACTTCTAGAGTACGCCCGCTGAATGGTTCAGTAATTCTTGCAACAAATTGGGATTGCTGATTCTTTAAATGAGGTAATACATAACAAAGATCATAACCGTTAATAGCTGTATTTTGGATCCGTTCACCAATCGAGTGAGGTTCACGGAAATCGAAGGGAGTTCCTTTAACTTCTGCTAATTGACCTGTTGCTAGTAGATCTTTATCGGTAACAACATAACAATCGGAAAAAATTTGTAATATATGATTCAATACTGTTCCTTTTCCAGCTCCAGCTAAATTCCAATACGCATGATTAGTCAAATCAACAGGCGTGGCTTGATCAGTTTTGGCTTGAAAACTAATCTTTAATTCGTTGTTTATTGTTAAAGAATAAGTCACCTCAATATCAAGATTTCCCGGATATCCTTGATCCCCATTCTGGCTTAGATAAAAAAAACTAACACTTGTTTGGTTTTTTTGGCTTGCAACTTGGGCTCGCCAAACCCTTTTATCTATACCTTTTTCTCCTCCATGTAAATGATGTCCAAAATTTTTATTTTTACTTAAATAATAATCCTTTTTTTGATAATTAAAATGCGCATTAGCAATCCGATTAGCAACACGACCTATTGTGGCTCCAAAATAAAATTCATGATTGATGTAATCATCGAGATGATCAAATCCTAATGTTAATTCGTGCAAATCATTTTTTGCATCTGGGACTTGTACTGAAGTCAAAATAGCACCATAATTTATAATACTGATAGACATGCCTTTTTCATTACGTAATGTATATTGAGTTATAATTTGTCCATCAGATAATTTTCCAAATTCTGACGAACGACAAACAATTTTTGACATATCACCTCAAAATAAATTTGGCATTTTTGTTCGGGGAATTAGGGCACCTGCTTGCGTTATAACCTTTGCAGCAAGCTCATGACCATATAAGCATGAATTAAAAGGATCAAAGCCTAAAAGTCGTGCTGCAAAATAAGCACTATTAAACGAATCGCCAGCTGCAGTGGTATCAATGATCTTATCCACTAAACAACTGGGAACTTTTTGTTGTTGATTAAGCGTAGCCACTAAAGCAGGCTCAGCACCACATTTCAAGACAACCTCTGACACACCATTCTTGAACAATCGTTGCACACAAATCTCAGGAGTAGCATCCCCAAACACCAATTGATCATCTTGAAAAGTAGGCAACGCAATGTCAATGTACTTTAAAAATGTTTGCATGGTCTTTCTGGCGGAAGCTGAATTAATCCAAAGTGAAGCTCGATAATTAGTATCAAAAATGATTTTTGCTCCCGCTTGTTTAGCTTTTTGTAAAATATCAGCTAAATATTGACGGCTAGGTTCATCGAGTATAGCTAAACTAATTCCTGAAAAATATAAATAATCCATTCCTATCAGCCGCTCAGATAAATCAACTCGATTATCTCCTTTAAATAAATCTCGTGCTGCGGAATTAGAACGATAAAAAAAGAAGCTTCTTTCTCCTTTATCATCGGTACGAATTAAATAAAGTCCAGGTAATTTATTATTTATGCGATGAATTAAATCTGTGTTCAATCCTTCAGTTTGCCAATTTAATAGCATCTGATCACTATAGGGATCTTGGCCTAAAGCGGTTATATAATGGATTTCGAATGCTTGATTGTGTAATAATCGCGATAAATAAATAGCAAAATTTAAGGTATCTCCCGCAAAAGAAAGCGTAAGCGAAGTAGGAGTCTGATGAGATAATTCCAACATAGCCTCACCGATCACACCAATTTTTTTAGTTTTAGTCATAAACAACTTTAGTTAGATTCTCTCTTAAAAAGTTTAGTTTTAATAAGATTTGCCTGATAAAAACGAGCAGGGTATTATGCATTATAATTATATAGGACATCGATGCTTACTTTAGTTGATATCTTAGCTCAAAATCGCATTATTCCGATTATTGTAATCGATAAGGTAGAACATGCAATTCCTTTAGCCGAAATATTGTTAAAATCTGGGTTTAAGGTCTTAGAAATTACCTTACGTACAACTTGCGCATTAGCCGCAATCGAGAAAATAAATGCTACTTTTCCAGAAGCAATAGTCGGCGCAGGTACTATTGTTGAAGCAAAACAATTCTCTCAAATAAAA
>CASFML010000114.1 GCA_949295795.1 uncultured Gammaproteobacteria bacterium
CCGATGATATAGACACCATTATCGATGACGGCAATTAAATGATTAAAACGCACACTGTTAAATAATCCACGCCCCGATCCTTTTTCGGCAATGGCTAATACCTTTTTATAACCGGCAAAGGGGACTAAAAAATCATCACTCACGAGCATATTAAAGGTTTGTTCAGCGGATATTTTTGGATAACGACCAAAACCATTACCGCCTACCATAACAACAGGAAGTTGTTTCATCCTGTTCTAAACGTTGAAATCTTTTCTACACTAAGATCAAGTGGAGACGTATCCAGTAGTTTCTTTTCTATTTCTCTTAACTTAATTTTCCCTGAAAAAGGATGGTTATAAAGATCACACAGCGCGTCCGCTAAGCCATAACGCAGATAAAGAAGATAGTCACGATCATAAAATAGACTTAAATCATCGTTATAATCAACTTCAGTTAAAGCGAATTTTCCGATGAGTTTTAGTGAATACGTTTTATCCGGTGTAGGACTCAAAAACAAAAAACTTCCCCCCTTGGTTCTTTCTAAATGATAAAACCGTGGCTGTAAAAATTCTGGATAAGCCTGCTTAAAATATTCCTTTCTACCTAATAAGGGTAATGGTTGCAAAAAAAAACTACGGGGTTCTGCTTCACTCAGGGTTAAGGTATCTAAAGCAATCAAGTGTTTAACAAACAACTTTTCCTCATGGGGAATACAGCTTAACTCTTGAACTTGCGTATACGGAATCATTCGAGAATTAGCACTTTGCAACGCTAAAAAATCATTCAGATGCTCAAGTCCTTCTTTTAATTGATCACCGCTTACCGTTTCTGCTTGGGCTGCAACGATGCCGGATAGAATCCAGGCTTTAGTGATTAATTCCGTTGCTCGCATTCGCTATTACCTTCTAAATAACAGGAAATAAAATACGCATGGCATAATCAGGAACCATCAAGGTTCCCCACAAAGCCCCATAATGAAAACCAAATACATCTGTCCCCGCTGTTGTGCCATAGGTTACTCGTATCGCGACTCCGGTATCGGGATCGTATTTACTCACTGAATCATTAGGTCGTTCGGCCGGTAATTTCGGCATCGCAATGTAAAAGGCATTATCACCAATTAATAATCCTGATTTGTGACTCGGCATAGTTTTTATTTTCATGCCTTTTACAATGTTGGTTGTAATATTCCAATTCGAAATACTCGAGTCAGCACATAAGCTAGGCTCTATATTGATAGTAATGGGTCCTTTGTCTGGCGCGGTTGCATCACTAGCAACACGACATTGCACGGGACAACTCGAAGGCGCATGACCTACAAAGGTGAGATAACGAACGTCAGGAATATTGGGAATATTATCTTCAAATTGAATTAGATCACCTTTTTTATAAGCAATACTTCCTGGTTCAAAATCACCTGTTAATTTTAATTGCGTTATATTTTTACCGGTAGGATCGTCTGTTCCATCAACCGTTAGAATAATACCTTTTTGGCCAATAGCGCCTGCTTCATGAATGGCAAGCATATTACTACGATAAAATTTTGTGTAATTGTATTCACCGATTTCATATCGACGCGCTAAGCTATCATTACGAATCGGTGTAAATTGGTTTAACATGCCGCTGCGTGCCTTCAATAAATAAAGATCACTGACATAACAGTTAAGAGATGGAGAAGGAATACCCATTTCGCGAAATAAAATAAGCATTTTTTCTAAATCTTCGATGCCACTAAACGTTGTTTTACCATCACCATAAAATCGATACGTAAAATCTGGTATGCGAGAAGCAATATTTTTTTCTACATAGGCAGATAATTCGGCAATAGCGGATTTACCTATTCTGTCGCGATTGCTATTGAAGTGATAAATCATTTCTTCAGCGCTCATTGCATAGGCAACATTACGCTTTTTATCCGTGATTAACTTTGTATGTCGTTGAATAAGCGGTTGAATTTTTGAAACGAGCGAATCATTGGTAATAAATCGAAAAGGTAACTCTAGGTTAATCTCATTACCTAAATTCCCGATAGTCTTTTCAAAATCAATAAATTTTGTATTAGCCGTTTGAATAAAGCAATTTCTATTTTGAAAGAGGGCTAATGCATCTTCTTGAAGCGTAGCAACGCTGTCTAACACATTTATACTCATGGTTATCCTTTATTATTATTTACTAAGCAAAAAAGTTATGAAATCAAAAAATAAAACGCGGATCTTCTTTTAATTCACGCAGTGATAAATGACCATTACCTGTTTTGGTGGTAGAAGGTTTCAATTGATTGAGCGGAGATCGATTTGATGGATGCTCTTGCTGATTTTGTTTAATGGAATCAGATAAGCGACGTAACTCTACCGTGGCGAGATTCGGATTTATTTGAGCACATTGTTTCAATATGACGGCTTTACTCGGATTTTTAGCAAGTTCATACATAATATCTGCGGTATTATCAAAATTATTAGCGAGTTGTACCACTTCAGGAAATTTATGCACTTCAAGACTCGCTAATGTTTCTTCAAAATCAGAGTATTTATCTTGGCTGCGGTTAATTTACGTAAAAACTGCTGTGCGATTTGTTGTGCCTGCCATTCATTGGCTTGTTGCGCCGTATGATTTGCAATTATATTGTGTACATCTTCTGTCGTTAACGACGTTGAAGTCGATGTAGAAACAGAATTATTTGCATGAGGCTCGACTAATTTACTTTGCTCACTCGCTTTATATTTTGTTTGTTCTATAACGGATTGAGGTATGGATTCAACAGATACTATCGATTCGGTTTCTAGGGTCGATTCAGGTTTTGGTAGATTTTCAGGTGCTAGATCATCACTCATTTATTTTTATTTCCTTAGGCAATAAATCCTATTAAGCCCTTACTAGAAAAGCTTAATAAATACTTTTTATGGGTATTTGTAGGCTTATTATCCCGCTACAAAATATAAATAGCGAGTCCATTATATAGGGGTCATTTGCAAGCTTAATATTTTAAAAGGGTAAAAAAACAGAAGCAAATGGATCAGTTTCCTCAAAGGGAACGGATGAGAAATATTGTTTAAATAGATCATTTCCAATAAAATTTATTTTTTGCTTTATTTTTGAAATATCAATTGAAGTTAATGAATCTTTTGTATACTCAAAAATAGTTTTGAATACAGTCAGATTTTTATTTATCAAACTACAAATATCAGAAACAGTAATCAATTCTTTGTCTATTAACTTAGTTTCTGTTAGAAGAACAAGAAAATTATTTAAGCCATAGTAAATGGCAACATCTAGAAAATTTCTTATGTTATCCTTTATAAGAATTTCATTTTCTTTTATTAAGGTTTTCAAGTAAATTTTCCCTTTATGCTTAATTAATTCATTTATTAATGCTCCTACTTCTCCGGCAATAACTTCAAATCCTTGTCTGTTTGAAGCCATTTTTCTATAATTTGCTGGCTTAAAGAAAGGATTGCCTCTTTCCATGTATTTTTTTTCCTTCAATAAAATTCCTGCATTTATTTTATCTTTAACCCCCATGAAAACTCGTGATCTACTATTTTCTGTAATAAATTGATCTAGAGTTATTTTATGCCTATTAATGAAACTGTTTTTTAATGAAGGGGATAATTTATCTAAACTTTTAAAAGATTGCATGTTTTTAAAAATAAAGGCTAAAGAGCTTGGGCAGGACTCGTGATCAAAATAAGTAATATTTCCTGGTTCAGAAAAGTTAAAATTAAGCAAATCATTCCAATGTTGATTTCTATTAGATAAGCGAAAAAGATGATCTAAGGTGAAAAATGAGCAACGCTCAAAATCATATTGTATTTGAATTCCTCTATAATAAAAAATTACGGGCTTTAAATGTAGGGTGTTGTTTTTAATTAACTGAGCACTGCCATCGAGTACTGACGCATCAAGAATGAGTAAATAAAGCTGATTATTTTTAAGATAACAATCTACACTGAACCAATGATTTTGACATTCTATAGCCAGTTGAAAACGAGGAGGAATTCTAGGATCATTAATATTTCTGGAAAGTAATTTAAAGAAAATACTAAGTTCACTATTATAACTGGTCATTCCATACTCTTCGGCAGAAAGTACAAATATATTCAAATTCTCCCTACGTGTTTTTTTCTCTTCGATCAATCCATGCATTTCTTCGGCATATAAAAAAGGAGCTATAGGAGGGAGTGGTGCTCTAGGCATTTTTTTACTCTTTATAAAAACTTGCCTAAAGTTTAATTCTTCAATATTAAATAAAAATTAAATCATTGATTTAGCTATTTTTCATCACCCATTCAATTTCTTTGGCTAAACGTTCTGTCTGAGCTTTTTCCAGCTGCACAAGATTCTGATTATGACCCATTTGTACATCAGCCATGAGTTTCATACGATCGGTATCAATGGAATCTTTGGTTAAGTTTAGCTCCATGGTTTTATGTAGATGCTGTAATTGATTTTGTTGTAGCTGCGCGGCTAGTTTGCTTTTTTCTAAATTGATTTTCTCTTGTAGATGATTGGGTTGATTCATTTGCTGCTGTTGTTGAGATTTTAATTGCTGGACGAAGTTTTCAGCTTGGGCTTTCAGTTGGTCAATTCCTCGTATTTCTAGATTATCTAATAGTATCGGTAAACCTTCAGTATTAATAAACTGAGCAAACAAGGGAGAGGCTTGCATTAAAGCTATGATTTGCTGTAAGGCTCTGGATTTTTGAATGGCAAAATTAACGCCTGCACTCACTGAAACTTCTAATTGTTCACTGCAATACTTAAGATTAATGCCTCCTTGTTGATTGATGAGCGCATAACCGTGTTTACCATCTGGATAAGTAAGCGGTAAGGTTCTCGATGTCACATAGTACTTGGGAATAAGATCGACAATAATATGGGCCACTTGATTTAAGGACTGCAAGAAACTCACCACATACGGCATTGCAGTTGCGTTGGATTGCGTAGCGCCTTCTACTATTGCGATACCACTAAGTTGATTGTTGTTAATACCCAATGCTGCATCATAGGATCCTAAGATGGATTGCATGGTGGCATCGCTACCCGTAAAGGTCTGTATGATTTCTGGCGGTGCACTAACACGTCCCACTTCTTGCGGTGGAGGTAGTGGAATCGTTCCCTGGCTACCTTCTTGAAAGGCGTTATACACTAGGACACTGGCTTTTTGAGGATTGATATAGGCTTCTAAGTATTTTTCAGGTATCGCTTCAGCAGCTACTTTCCATTTGTGCATCACCATGTTTTCAAGTTCATTCGCTAGACATTGACCGGCAAAGTTTTTTAACTTCTGATTCCCAAGTGCATGATAGACATAAGGACGGGTTACTTGTTTGGTTTGTCCCTGGTTACTTAAACGTATTGAATTGCCATCGACATAAACGATGGGTAAAAACTGATAACTGGTTTCTTCATGACTTAATACGGTGGATTCAATCAAACGATAGCGGTGAATGGTCTCTAATGAAGTGCTGCGTTCTTCTATGATCTCTGGGATCTGATCGAGCCTACCTATGTCCTGCCAATACTGTTTCAGTTTTTTATAATCTTCAGATAATAAGCTATGCCCATTACTTAAACGTAATAATTTCTTGGATTTCTTCTTTTTTACGTAGTAATCACACAATAATAGAATTTTTTCTTGCTGGTTTTGATATGACCAATTAAATCCTTTTAAATTTGAGGAGAACTTAAGCGTCGATAGATCAATATCAGGATATTCTTCTTGAAACTCTTCTTTGGTTTTGGGAATTAGCTCAAAGCAATAGCGACCATCGCCTTTGTGCGGTAAAACGGCTAAAGGATCAAAACTTACTAAAGTGGGATCAAAGACCCTGCCTATTTTAATCACTTGATCAAAGCTTTTCTCATGTTGGTACTCAGTCCATACCTTCATGGCACTAAAACCACCGCTTAAGATATCGGTATAGACTTCATAGGAACAGCCATTGTGATTCGCTTCATCAAAGATTGATCGCAGATGACCTTCTAAAATTAAAGGTAAGTTAGGATCGATCCCACTCTGATCTAATAAACGTACTGCAATGGAAGGTTCTTGCTTAGAAAACTCACCTCTTAACCGTGAAATAAAGGCTTCTAAGCTATTGAACTCCAGGATAGGTTTATTGGTTTCACGTAAGACTGCCTTGTCGGCTTCTGAAAGGGAGGATTGAAAGACAAATTGGCGAAAATAATTAAATCGTTTTACATTTTCTTGAAAATACTCATAGCTCTTTTCAATATTTTTTTTGATAACGGATAATTGATCTACCATAAGCGTTCTTCTCTTAACTGATTCAGCTGTTGAAAACGATTAGCTAATGTAGATACAACACGATTCACGTTATCATGACGGCGTCTTGAGAAAAGAATAGACTGTTCAATTAATCCAAGTTTGATGCCGTCATACAAGGTATCGGCAATATCATCAAATCGATGAGTGTTATTAGCGGTAATTTTCTTACAGTGTGTGATGCAAGCTTCGGTATGCTTACCATTACACGGTAAAGAAACTCTTTGACTGGCAATAATCGGTTGTATTTCTAAATAGCGAGTAATTTTATTACCTGATTTAACCGAACGTTCAATTTCACGAATCTCAATACCGCGCCAGCTTTTAAGAAATGAAAGCAAGGTCACGCCGGTAGATTTCTTTTCAATCGCAATGCAGTTAGGTTTTACTCTATGACGATTGGCGAGTGTATAAAAATGACGTAACTCATTTTCGAGATCTTTAGGTTCAATATGCAGCTCGACACAATCGATCCAATGTAGACCTAATACATCGGTTTCTGCTGTTTCATTCTTTATGTGATATAAACCCCAAAAACTAAACACCGTCGCATCATTGTAGGTTTTATCTGTTTCAGCCGTATCAACCGTAATGAATGTTGCTAAAAAATCAGGTTCTTCATCTAATAAATAAAACCATTCGGGTTTAAAGATACCTCCACCGGCAGGTTGAGGGTCTTGCTGATATTGCGCAGCGAATTCATAAGGTCTTTCAGTTTGAAGTTTTAGGAGTTGCTTTTCATTGTGCATTAAGGGATTTAAGGCATTACCTGCTGAATCCAACGCGGGCAAAATCAATGTTTCCCAAGATTGAGTTTTAATTAGATGGCTGGGTAAATCAGCTTCATGTAAACGTTGCCCAATAAAGATAATCGGAGTTTTACCTGGAGCATTGAGACGGCTTTGTAAAGTATTGTAATACCAATCAATGACACCTTCACGCATCACATCACTCGTGACTTCATCCGGTTTATGAATATCATCAATAATAATCGCCCCTGAGAAACGATCGACATTCTGCAATCCAGCGCCTCTACCCGTAATAGTTCCACCGCTACCCGCTGCAAATACACATCCTCCTTGCGTTGTTTCGAAATTATCTTTAGCACTGGATACGTCCGACAAATGCACATCAAATAATTTCTTATACTGCGGCAATGTCATAATTTGTCGAATAGTCTGCGTTTGTTTCTTAGCTAACGAATGAGAATAAGAAACATAAAGAAACTGTGAATCGGGATAACGCGATAGACACCAGGCTACAAAATGAATCAGTAATTCAGTCTTTCCATAGCGTGGTGGAATATTTATTAACAGAAGCGGCATTTCGCCCTCTAGCGTCTGCGTTAAGGCTCGACAGAGGGTGATGACATGCGGTTCACGACAAGTCGGCTGAGAAACGCTAAATTTACGTCCTGTGCGTAATTGATAAAATACTTTTGTGAATAATAATAACGATCCCCACAGTGTAGCTTTTGATATTAACGTATCTTTGTTATCAATAGTCCTTAGCATGTTGCTTAATAAGATCTTCTAATTGTTGGAGATCAGGATCAGTTTTCATATTGAAGTTAACATGCTTTTCTGCTGAATAATGACCTTGCATCTTATTCATCTCACTGATTGCTTGGATAGCACTATTCACTTTATTGGAACTCAAACCTTCTTTACTCTCTATGAAGGCTTCAACCACCTGTTTTAATTTATTAAGTTTCCATTCATAACTCACAGTCATTTGATTCTCTAAATCAGATTGTAGGGATTTTAAATATTTTTGTATTTTAGAATTTGTCTTTAATCGCGATCCTATCGTTTTAGCAATATGCGGAGAATAACCCGCAGAAATAGCCGCTTGAGTCGCGTTATGAGGAGGGATGCTATAGTTTTGGCAGAATTTGGTTTGTTTAATCGTTAAACCATTGGGTAATTTACTCATTTAAAGATTAGCTTTTTCCGCCTTATTAGTTATAGAAATTACAGGATATAGAAATTGCAAGAAGCATTATTAAAAAATAGTGCTTAATTATTATCTACTGTTTTTAGTTATTTAGCGAATGGCTTATAAGGGATTGGTATTATCCAATCTAAATAATTTCGGCCATTGAGCATAGGGATCATTGCCTGAAAAATAGTTGATAACTTGTTTTAAAGTATAATGCGTATCTTTATTAGTTCGTCCTATGTAAATAGGAATTTCAAGCGTCGTATAACGTGTTTTGCATTTACAACAAAAACGTCTTCTTCGAGTTAAATGGCCTTTCTTTAGTTCAAACGAATCAACAGCTTTGGTTTTAAAGTAATTACAGCTTGGATTAAGGCACTTCATTTGATACCTCTCTTAATATCAAGCAGCTTAGCTAATCGGGTGTTTTTATTTTTTTGTCTTTTTTCTTGATCTTTCCTCCGTACTTTTATTCGATACTCTACGATAACTCGCTGTAGTAATTTCTTTAAAAACATATCTGCTTCTCCTTTTTATTTACCAGCTCAAATCATTATTTACTAAACACCATTGGCAGCAGAGAACTGTATTGTAAGGACAGCTAACCCAGGTTTTTACTTCGCCACAGTTTTGACAATGAACTGTTTTAATATAAATAGTAGAAGATAATTCGGGATCTAGCCCTTTTATCATGAGATAAGTTTCGATCAATGCTTTTAACATCGCTGGGTTACCTTTCACTTCATCCCAATCATCAGCTGCAAGGGTTTTTAATTGATCTATCTCTAAACCAAAATAGGGCTTTTCAGACCGCAACTTTTGAGGTGATTTTTTAGGGGTAAAAGTTGCATTATTTATCCACAGCTTTGCAGCGAAAGTTTCAGAGGTATTTCGTTCTAAAGTCTTATAAGC
>CASFML010000115.1 GCA_949295795.1 uncultured Gammaproteobacteria bacterium
GCACGAGAATGGCTTAAACGCTTACTTGATATTCAACAAACAACTCCAAGTTCTTTAGAATTTATGGAGACAGTTAAAATTGATCTCTTTCCCACAGATATCTATATTTTTACTCCAAAAGGTGACATTATTGAACTTCCTCATAAAGCAACTTTAATTGACTTTGCTTACGCAATTCATTCTGATATTGGAAATCATTGTATTGCCGCTAGAATTGATAAACATTTAGTACCACTCAGCACCCACCTCCAAAGTGGTCAAACCGTAGAAATCATTACTGATCCAAAAACCTTTCCTGATTCACGTTGGTTAGAGTTTGTAGCAACTGGGAGAGCTCGTAGTCATATAAGACAATTTTTCAAAAATAAACAACATAATGAAGCCGTACAATTAGGCCAACGCTTGCTAGATAATAATTTAACACCTCTAGGGCAAGATAGTAACAATATCAATTCTAAGAATTTAAGTAAGATCTTACAAAAGTTTCAATACAATTCTTTAGAGGACTTACTTGAAGCAATTGGACTAGGTTATTTGCACCCTGCTTTAGTTGTTTATTCCTTATGTGGTTTGAAACCTAATTTTAAAAATCCCGTTAACTCGCTGCCATTGTTTCTAAAAAATGCCGATAATGGTTTAATCAAATTTGCTGAATGTTGCCGCCCTATTCCAGGCGATGAAATTATAGGTCTGCTCAATGCTGGGCATGGTTTAACTGTGCATTTACAACGTTGTAAATACGCTGCGCGACTTATTAAAAAAAATCCTGAACGGGCCATTTCCATACAATGGGAAAAGCAAACTAACGGCTTTTTTAAAACTGATATTTATATTGAAAGCATTAATCAACATGGTGTATTAGCACTATTAACCCACAATATTTCTAAAGCTGACGCTAATATTGAGAATATTAAGGTTGAAAGTCGCGATAGAAAACATAGTATTATTCATTTTACTTTATCAGTACTGGATCGTAGACACTTAGCTAAAGTCATCCGTTTTTTACGAACGATTCCTTATACAATAAAAATTACCCGTCATTCATTATAAAAATTATTTAAAACTCTATTCAAAGTAATAAACTTTTGTCAGATCGATATAGAAAAGAGACAATCAAAAAATTAATTACGAAGAGTAATAGGTAAAGCATCGATTAATCTTATATCTCCCAGGTAAATTGCAGCTAATCGTCTCCCCCATTGATCTGCAACATAATCGATTTTAAAACCTAAGCTTTTTAATTCTTGCTTAGCAATTTCTGGGGTTGATGCTAATTTTAAAACTTTAGGAAAATGACATGCAACTGCCCGTTGCTCTAAACTCAAACGAGAATTTCTTGAGCTTAAAGCCAAACCATCTTTTGCACGAATCGTTGAGCATCCCACAATTTCTGTTTCTAAAAAAAGTGCTTGTGCCATTTTTTTGATAAGCAATAATTGTTGATAGTCTTTTTCGCCATAATAGGCTTTGGTTGGTTTTACAATATTCAGATACTTCAATACGACAGTTAACATTCCAATAAAATGCCCTGGGCGAAATTTTCCTTCTAATTCTTTGCTTAAATCACTGTTATCGTGAATTTGAATATGATAATCATCAAAATAAATAGTCTCTGAATCTAGCAATAATAAATAATCAATTTTCTGTTTAATTAATAAAGCTGTATCTGCCTCTAAACTTCGAGGATAATGTGTAAAGTCTTCCACTTGATTAAATTGTTTAGCATTGATAAAAATGGCTACGACAGTCAAATCATTTTCTGCCTGTGAACGAGCGCAAAGGCTTAAATGTCCCGCATGTAAATGACCCATAGTATGAACAAAACCTATAGTTTTATCATTATTTTTTTTTCTTATAGTTTGCCATTCATAAAGTTTAGTAACTATGTTCATAACTAGGAAATTCTTTGTGTTTAACGGAATGACTGTAACGATCAACTGCCTCACGAATCAATTGATTACCATTAAGAAACTGGCTAACAAATTTTGGTTTAAAGTCCGGATTGAGCCCTAATAAATCCTGCAGGACTAAAACCTGTCCGTCCGTATCAGCACCTGCTCCAATACCAATTGTTGCAATTTCTAGCGAATTGGTTATTTCTTTAGCCAATTGTGAGGGAACGCATTCCAGCACTATAGCAAAACAACCTGCGTGCTCTAAAGCTAAGGCATCCTGCTTAAGTTGCTCTGCCTGTGCTGGAGTTTTTCCCTGAACCTTATACCCGCCTAAACTATGAATAAATTGAGGAGTTAAACCGATATGGCCCATAACTGGGACTCCAGATTCGGCTAAATGAGTTATTAAGGGAAGATTTCCTGCTGTACCTTCTAACTTAATAGCCTGTGCCCCTGCTCGTATTAGTTTTTGGGCAGCCATAACACTACGGCTCAAGGATTGACGGTAACTTAAAAAGGGAAGATCACTAATAATAAACTTGGAAGGAGCGCCTCGACACACTGCTGCAGTATGAAGCTTCATCATAGTCATGGTAGCCATAACAGTATCTTTAAAGCCATGCATAGTCATGGCAAGACTGTCGCCAATTAATAACGCATCTAATAAAGAATTATTAAGAATTTTTGCAGTGCTATAATCATAGCACGTTAGGATTACAATTTTTTCTTTAGTTATTTTTTTTTTAGCAAACTCTAAAACGTTCATGCAATATTACCCATAAATAAGTAACAATTACTAAGAACATTAGGTACCTGTCGCATGATCAAGTCCTCATAGTTTTTTTAAGAAGTCAGAGTCCCCTTTCCATAAGAATAGGAACTAAGCGGATAGTTTAATAAGCTAACGTCTAATTATCAAGCAACTGTCTATATATTTGCAGTCCATGGCACCGCAAGGGCGGAAAAAAGATATTTAAGAATCTTACAATTGCCGCCAATAAAAGGCATAACAAGAAAAATTTAACATTTTTCAGTATTATGTGTACGATTGGCTATTATCTGAAGTAATTGCTGAGCGATTAAATATTTGCTGGCACATGCTAAATGGATAGGAACATCAGAAGATAATACTGTCACTTCATTTTTATCACTATCAAAACCAATATCCGTTTGACTCACATCATTAACAACCATTAAATCAATGTTTTTACTTCTTCTTTTTTCTTCGGCAAACTGTAAGGTATATTCAGTTTCTGCAGCAAATCCAACCAGTAAGGGTTTTACCTCTAAGTTCATTTGACTAACAGTAGCTAAAATATCAATGGTAGGTTTTAATTGTAAGGTTAATGGGGAATTCAATTTTTTTATTTTTTGTAATGCAGGATTTACAATTTGATAATCTGCAACAGCGGCTGTACTAATAAAAACCATTTGTTGACTAATTTCTTTTTCAACAGCCGATAACATTTCATTAGCGGTCTTCACCGATATAAATTTCAACTTCTTTGGGGGTGTTAAAGCGACAGGTCCACTAATTAACGTAACTTCGGCACCTGCCTCAACGGCAGCCTGGGCTAAAGCAAACCCCATCTTCCCAGAACTGCGATTGGATAAATAACGTACTGGATCAATGCATTCTTGAGTAGGACCGGCGGTAATTAAAATTCTTTGATTATGTAGATAGGGTTTAACAAATATTTTTGACAAGGCTTCCACTATCTCTGAAGGCTCTAGCATGCGTCCTAAACCAACATCGCCACACGCTTGAGCGCCATCTCCAGGTCCTATAAATAAGTAGTCTCTTTCCTTAAGTAGGCTAACATTATCTTGAGTTGCTCGATTGAACCACATCGCCTGATTCATCGCGGGAACAATAATTACACGTGTGTTGGATGCTAAGCATAAAGTACTCAATAAATCATCTGCAAAACCATGAGCTAATTTCGCAATCACATGGGCTGTAGCAGGTGCTATCAAAATACAATCAGGCCATCGTGCAAGCTCAATATGACTCATTGCAGCTTCTGCTTCAACATCTATAAGTTTTTCATATATTTTATGTTGTGAAACTGCTTGCAATGTCAAAGGAGTTACAAAAGCTTTACCACAAGAAGTTAAAATAACTCGAGCGTCATATAATTGTTCTTTAAGTTTTCTTAAGAGTTCCGGAGTTTTATAAGCAGCAATGCTACCTGTAATCCCCAATAAGATGCGTTTGTTCATTAGCTTAGAATAACAAAAAGGGCATTAAAAGTAATGCCCTTATAAATGGTTTTAATTTATTTTTTAGAAATATAAACCCACTTGTAAAGTAACCGTATTACCACTTTTTCCTGTTCCATTAATAGGATTAAAACCCGACTGACCAGTGGCAACATCTGTCGTACTGTAATCGATATCATGACGAAATTCTAAACTTTCGATAGTATCTTTCCAAATGGAGGTACTAACGGTCGCTATATAACGCTTCTTAGGTATCAGTAAACCCAAGGCATCTTTTGATTGGTCATATCCAATAATAATTGCACTAGGTTTTTCTAAAACATTGAACTTATAGGCCGCTTCAGTGTGAAAAGTTTCTGGTTTTGCGCCTTGCCCATCAAAGGATAAGACTGACTGTTCAAAAGAACGACTTGCCGTGACATATTCGCCCGTAAGGCTGAAGGCTCCAATACTTAAAGTTCCACGCGCATCTAAACCTGGCACAGGATTAAGTATTTCGGTGTAATTGTTAGTTGCAAAGCCTTCAAAATTATTGTGGCCTGTATTGCCATTATGTTGCAATCCTACTGAATCTGCGATATTACGGATATAACTTCCAGCTATATCAAGATTCCATTTAGGCTTAGTAAAAATATATTCAGCATTCGCACCGTAATTCCGTAACCCATTATTATCAATACTCGTTCGACTGGGTCCTCTAAAAATAAACGCAGCTAAATTTAAATTATTCTCATCATTAAATTGTTTAGAAAAACCGAATGTTAAAGCCCTAGTTTTGGTTCTACCTAAGATTTTAGTCAATGGGTCACTGATCATTGCAGATGAATATTGACCAAAAGGTACATAAAACTGGCCGATGGTCGCATACAAAGGAAACCTAGCTAAATTTCCAATAGTTAAAAACCCTCGTTCCAAAAGAACTCGAGAATTATCTATACGTCTTGGCGACATATCTGTAGGAGGAGTATTGTCATAAACAAAAGCAATAAGGCCTGTCACCCATTGATTAACTAAAATTTCAGTATCTAATTCAATACCTGTCAAATCGATATCAGTCGCTGAATTATTTTGAAAATTGCCAAAATGACTCGTATGATAGATTTGAGATTCAATCTTTCCACTAAGGTTAACCACTGGTGTTTTTGATAAAGGCTGACAATTCTGTATTAGATAATTATAAATTTGTTTTCGCTGTTGCAGTAAATACAAATCTTCATTCACATAAGGCTGGTTAACCACTAAATCAGAAGCATTATATTCTGAATTGATACCTATGTAGGGTGAACTAATAACGGGTGTACCTATAATAAAAAAGGGATGTAAAGAGGTAACTAAACTTTGATGAGCAGCTGTTTCATTAGAAGAAACTGCCGTCTGATTAGATTGTCTACGTAAGCTTGCTACTTGATTTTGTATGCGCTGTAACTCGGATTCAAGTGCTTGAGTCCGTTGCGACAATCTTCGGATTTCATTGTCATTAGGGGGGAACTGAGTGGCTTCATTAGCTAATGCAACATTTCCCTGTAAACTTAACCAACATAAACCTATAAGCGCCGTTAATTTATATTTGTTACTTAGCATGAGGACACCTTATTATTGAAATAAGCGATAAGCTCCCCTATTTATCAAAAAAAAGTGGCCAATGCAAGCATATTCTTCTTTTTAGGCCGATTAAAGAACTAGGTTCAGACAATATCGATAGGCTTCTTACCGGAGCTTTTGGGCCTTTTCCTCTGTCGCCAACGGCTAGCTAGAATATTTAACCATTCTACAAATACAGAGAAGGCGATAGCAAAATATAGATAAGCCCTAGTTACATGTAACCCAAATCCATCAGCGATTAATACTAAACCAATTAATAATAAAAAACTTAACCCTAGAATTTTTAAGTTAGGGTAAGTATTAATAAAATGACTTAATGGTCCACTTGCCCATATCATTAATGCAATTGCAATGATAATAGCTAAGGCCATAATGATAAATTCCTTGGCCATTCCCACGGCGGTGATTACACTATCAAGTGAAAAAATAATATCTAGTAACATAATTTGAATAATAACCATCGAAAACTTTGAATATCGATGCAAGCTATTTTTATTTTCTGTTGGAGTAGTGACATTTAAATGAAGCTCACTGGTCCCTTTGGCAAGTAAAAATAATCCTCCTAGGATGAGTATTAAATCTCTTACTGAAAATACATGATCAGCCAATGTAAAAAGTGGATGCGTAAATTTAGTCATCCAAGCAAGCGTCGCTAATAAAAGTAAGCGTGTTAAGCAGGCGAGCAATAAACCGAATTGACGGGCTGAACGTTGTTGAGCTTGAGGAAGCCGATGGGTTACTATAGATATAAAAACTAGATTATCAATTCCCAAAATAATTTCTAACACCGTTAGCGTAAATAAACTAATCCAAGCTTCAGGTGTAAGAAATAATTCAAACATAAAACCTTCTAAAATTTTTTTAAATGAATGACCATTTATTCAGTATTAGAAATTAAAATTGATAATAAGAATATAAATTCTCAGGAAAATTACCTTCTTTTAAAAAAATAAACGGGAACTATATATTCTACAATTTTTTTTAAATGTAAAAAAAGCCCGCGGATGCGGGCTTAATACTTTATTTAAATGTATATCGAAACAATACTTTAGGCAAACTTTATGCTAGCCCGTAATTGGCCAACGGTTGATTTATTTCCTGTTGCACCTGGATGTATAGTTCTAGGAGGTATTACTGCTGTGCCAGCCGTTCCAGGAATTATAATAGCCCCTTCACCTATGTTGTAATCTCTGTCTTGGAACACCGCTATACCAAGGTCAAACCATTTGGCAACGTTTACCATGTAATCTGCATAGATACGACGCTGTGGTAAGAAAGTTGCTAAATGTGTGGTTTTTTGATAACCAATCGCAACTCGTGACTGATGAGCTGCCACTGGGAACGTCAAACCCGCTTCTAATCCCCATACTGTAGGCTTACCTAATTGTGTTTGAGCGGATGGAATTGCCACAGGAAAGCCTGGTGAAGTATTACCACTTAAAAAAAATGGATTTGCTAAACTGCGCGTGGTTTGAATGTAATGACCATTTGCATCAAAAGGTCCAAAGGTCACATCCGCATTCACATTCCAAGCCGGTACTTTGGTGTTCGGTAATCCCGGTACCGTAGTCCCTTCA
>CASFML010000116.1 GCA_949295795.1 uncultured Gammaproteobacteria bacterium
GTTGTTGATTTTCCAGCACCATTTGGCCCCAATAAAGCAAAAAAGTCGCCTTCAGCTACATTAAGATCAATGTTTTTAAGGGCAATAACGCCATTTTTATAGATTTTGCTTAGTTCATGGATACTCAATGCTTGCATAAGTTTAGTAGCAGTTTAAAATGGAATTTAAATTAAGAGTATAACATGACAATGACAATACCATTCCCTACCGATAAACTTGCCAAGCTATTGTTACCTGGTCCCGCAGGACAGCTTGAAGTCATGACCAGCGAAGCAGAAGAGCCATTACGCCATCCAGCGACTATTGCAGTAATTTGCCATCCACACCCTTTATTTGGCGGCACCATGCATAATAAGGTTATCTATACCTTAGCCCGTTGTTTCAGTAGCATGGGTGTTGCGAGTGTACGATTCAATTTTCGCGGCGTCGGACTCAGCCAAGGTGTTTATGATAATGGCCTAGGCGAAACCGATGATGTATTAGCCATTCTTACTTGGCTAAAACAAAGTTGTCCTGAATCTGTCATTTGGCTAGCCGGTTTTTCATTTGGTGCTTATGTCGCAGCACGTGCCGCAAAGGTATGGCCTGTAAAACAATTGATTTGTGTTGCACCGCCTATTGAAAACTTTCCTTTTAAAGAACTTCCTCCCTTTTCTTGCCCGTGGATCTTAATACAAGGGGATAAAGATGAAGTCGTATCTGCTACAACGGTATTAAAGTGGGCGAATTCTTTAGCACAGCCACCCGAAATCATTAAAATTCATGAGGCCAGCCATTTTTTTCATGGCAAGCTGATTGAACTGCGCGATCGCTTAATAACAACACTCAACAAAGTTGATTAAATGGGCCCTTTAGCGGTTTATCACCAACAATTAGCGCATCACGCTTTACAGGCCGATGAACAACAATCCTTAGCCATGCAACAATTGCAAAGGGTATATGAAGAATTAATCAAACCCAAGAAATGGTTAGCAACCAAAAAAACCGTCAAAGGCTTGTATCTATGGGGTGATGTCGGTCGAGGCAAGACCTATTTAATGGACTTATTTTACAATCATTTACCGGTCGCTAAAGCACGTTATCACTTTCATCAATTTATGCATCACACCCATGCAGAACTCGCTCAACTGCAAGGCCAATCGAATCCATTAATGCGAATTGCCAAACGTCTACGTAAAGAAGTGGATGTGATTTGTTTAGACGAGTTTTTAGTTCATGAAATTGGCGATGCGATGATACTTGCGCAATTATTAAAGGCTTTATTTGCAGAAGGTATTGTATTAGTCACAACTGCAAATACCCCCCCCGAAGATTTATATGCTAACGGTTTGCAACGTGGACTTTTCTTACCCGCCATCAGCTTAATTAAACAACATCTACGCATCTTTCATTTAACAAGCCATATTGATTATCGACGTCAACATATTATCAATACTGAAAATGCATTAGTTTGGGTAATGAATCCTTCTCAAGTTCAAGCTTTATTCGATCAATTAAGCAAGAATGCCAACGTAGATTATCAAGCACTGATAATTAATGGTCGTATGATCTCGCATTTAGGCTGTAGCGAATCGATTATTTGGTTTGATTTTAATTCAATTTGCGCTATACCACGCAGTCAATTAGATTATTTAGAGATTGCTCAACGTTTTCAGACAATCTTAATCAGTGATGTCAAACCCATCGGCGAATACGAAGATAATTTAGCCCGGCTATTTATTCATTTAATTGATATTCTTTATGATGCAAACTGCCAACTCATTCTCACCTCAACACAAACTATTGAAGATATTTATCCTAAAGGTCGATTAAATACCGAATTTGAACGCACCAAAAGTCGTTTAGCGGCTTTTAAAGAAAAATCGAGTGGTTAACTAGGGTTAAGATCTTCTATTCAATGATCGCTTATTTAAAAAATTTTCCGCGAAACTCCTGCTTAATACATTCATTGTCAACTGCAAAATACTCACCGCAATGGGATTTTTTGATAGTGGCTCGCAAAGTGAAGTAACCGAAATGTACTTAAGATATATGAAGATTGCGAATCGAGCGACAACACCGTCAAAACACTCAAGCATGAAAAGTATAAAAAAAGGCGCATTATACGCCTTTTTTATTGAGACTCTCTAAACAGCTGCTTTAAGTTTTTTAAGTGGCTTTATTTTTACCACTTTTCGCGCAGGTTTTGCTTTGAAGGTGGTAGGCTCACCCGTAAACGGATTAATACCTTTACGCGCTTTAGTCGCTGGTTTTTTTACAACAGTAATTTTATACATGCCAGGGTGGGCAAAAGCACAACCCGATTTTACATGTGCATGCATAATCGCCTGTAAGGTTTCTAAAACCTCGGCAATCTTTTTCTTAGGTAATTCAGTACTTTCTACTAAGCACTGTAATAACTCTGTTTTAGTAAAAGACTTTTTCACAGCAGCGAACCTTTTACTCGCTGAGGTTACTTTAGCTTTTTTACGTGCTTTAGTCACTGGAGACTTTTTTTTAGCTAACTTTTTAGCCATGGTTCATATTCCTCTAAATTATATAAGGAGTAAACAGAAGGTTAGGATTCTATAAAATAGCATATTTCTATTTTTTTGCTAGAGGCCGTTATAAATATTTTATGCTTATTTTTTATTTGTAAGAAAGTGTCTTTATACATGTTGTAAAATTTGCACCACTATCTCGATAAAAATTAATAAAATGATCACAAATTCTAAAATACTGGAATAACGATGTTGTAACTGACTATTTAACATCTCCAAAATTTCATGTGCCACATCAAGTTTATGGTTTAAAGCCGCTACTCTTTTTGGAATGTCTAAAAATTTTTCAGTCATTTCATAATAAGACTCAAGATTTGAATAACGCCAAAAATACTCAGGAACATCTAAATATTCACTACTTAGATTGACCGAGCTACGCGTCAAGAAAATTTCACCAATACGTTTAGAAATTTCTGAACGCGATAGCGAAATTTTCCCAAAGCGCGCTAATTCTTTAGGAAAATGACTATTCGCAAGTACGGTTTTATTCACTGATTCTTCATAGGATTCGAGCTTTATTGATTGTGCTAAACCGTAAGAAATAGCGAGTTTGATTTGGACATTATCAGACTCATCACTTTCTAGCGTGATCACATCAACATTAAATCGTTGATGAGGAAAAAGCCGAGTTTCTTTGCCAAGATAATAAATGAAGCGATCCATTTCAATCTTTTCGAGCGGATCGATAGAAAAAGGCTTAATTTCTTCAATTATTTTTTTCTCTTGTTGTTTACGCAGATTCCAGGTTACAAAACAACCATGATTAAAGAAAAAGAGATCGATAGGTTTATCTTGTTTGGTAACATACAGTACATTCCGGAAAACCTTAGCAATATAACGCTTACTACGAAAGAATTCCGCAAGTGGACCTAATTTATAATTAGCTGCCGTACAAAAAGAAACGCAACGCATAATTCTGTCTAAAGATTAATTTTCTATCAACAATCTATTACTGATCAAATAGATTTCTTGTTTTTCCGACGAGTATATGACGCCATAGGCTGCCCGGATATCTCAGGATATCCAACCACTTGTGGTATACCATTTTCTCGTAAGCTAATACGCTCAACGGATTGCCATTGAATTTTAGCAGCTTTTGTCGTATTTGCTCGAATAATTTTTTCCATCATAAAACGATTAAATACTGGCTGCTTTTGTAAGGGTACGTGCGCTTCTAAAAATAGTCTATGCTTTTCCCAGCCAAATTTATAAGGCATATCGATGATGGTGACCTTCTCCTTGCGCACCACCTCTGCAAATAAACTTTCTATATCTTCTGGAAAGAGTCGAATACATCCCGCACTACTGCGTCGACCAACACCTTGTGAATCATTCGTGCCATGAATTAAGTAAGTCGCCTGTTTAAGCCGCATTGCATAGCCACCTAAGGGATTATCGGGACCTGGTGGAACCTTTACGGGTAAATGTACTCCATCCTTAGCGCGATCCTTGCGAATTGATTCGGGCACTACCCAAGTAGGGTTACGCATTTTTTCAGCAATCCATGAGGGTCCTAAAGGAGTATCCCACCCTTCTCGACCAATGCCTACCGGATACGTTATCACTACCCGCCGATGCGGAGGAAAATAATAAATGCGTAATTCAGCTAAATTAATCACTAAACCCTGTCGTTTGGGCGGTAAAATAAAACGGCTAGGAATGACAACAATACTTCCTGGTTGCAGATGTTCTGGATTTAACATCGGATTGGCTTCTACTAATTCAAAATAGCCCATATCATAACGCCGACCAATCTTATTGAACGTATCGCCCGGCAATGCTTGTGTCCATTGTATCTGGCCAACAATATCATCTCCGTGTGCAGGTAACTTAAACGTTAATGCATAAGCGGGTGAAATAACATTGCAATAGAAAAGAATCCCCATTGCTAAATGGATTGCTCGTTTTTTAAAATTTCCAATCATTGCAATAGGAGATGATAGTATAGACATAATTATCAATTAAAAAAGCAGCTTTTCTTAAAATTGGGTATTGTACAGCGAATGCGTAATTACGCAACCACAGCAACTTGTCAAAAATCTATGCTACAAGTCTATATAAAAAAGTCAGCTTTTTATCAAAAGAGGTTTTTAGCGTAAGTCAGAAGATTTTATTCTATACTATGCCTATTTACTTACTAGGTCGAGATTATGCTCGCGATTGGCAAACCACATCGACGATTTTCATTACAAAAAATATCGCAATTTTTTCGAGTTGATAAACCCTTATTAATCGGTTTACTGAGTTTGGTCTGTATCGGTTTAATTATACTCTATAGTGCAAGTAATCAAAGCATAGTCATCATTGGCAAACAAGCATTACGGATGCTCATTGCATTTGCAGTGATGTTAATACTGGCACAAATACCGCCCTCTACTTATCGTGCTTGGACACCGTGGATATTTATCTTTAGTTTTATGTTACTGCTTGCCGTATTAATCTTGGGTGTCGTCGGAAAAGGTGCACAACGTTGGTTGAATCTAGGAATATTAAAATTTCAACCATCGGAACTGATGAAATTATCAGTCCCGATGATGTTAGCCTGGTATTTGCATGACAAATCATTACCCCCTTCTTTGTTCAATTTATTCATTGCATTAATTATAATCGCCGTACCCACATTATTAGTTATTAAACAACCCGATTTAGGAACCGCTTTATTAATTCTTGCTTCTGGTTTTAGTGTTATTTTATTAGCCGGTGTGAGTGGACGTTGGTTACTACTCGGTGGTTTATTGATGCTGGTTATCGCACCTTTGGGTTGGCATTTTATGCACGACTATCAAAAATTGCGCGTATTAACCTTTTTAAATCCAGAAAGAGATCCACTGGGCGCGGGTTATCATATTATTCAATCCAAGATTGCTATTGGTGCCGGTGGACTTATGGGTAAAGGTTGGTTGCATGGCACTCAATCTCATTTACAATTTCTGCCTGAACATACCACCGATTTTATCTTTGCCGTGTGTGGCGAAGAATTTGGTCTATTAGGCGGCCTAGTGTTATTGAGTCTTTATCTCTGGATCGCTGCGCGTGGACTGTATATTAGCATGAAAGCACAAGACACCTTTTCACGTTTACTCGGCGGCGGATTAAGTTTAAGTTTTTTTATCGCTGCCTTTGTGAATATCGGTATGGTCAGCGGATTATTACCCGTAGTCGGTATACCCTTACCATTGATCAGCTATGGTGGTACATCCTTAATTACTTTAATCGCAGGTTTTGGTATTCTAATGTCTATCCAAACGCATAGAAAATTGGTCGGTAACTAAGGAAAGCAACATGATGAAGAAAAAAACTTTAGCGGGTAGCTTAACCACATTGCTGGTGTTAATTTCCCTTTGTCTGACCTCTTGTACGGCCTATGCCAATAAACCCGAAGTACGGGTATTTATTGATAAGATGGTAGAAAATTATCATTTTGATCGTAAACAACTTCAACAACTTTTTAATACCGTTAAATCCAACCGTTCGATTATTAGTTCCTTTATTACACCTAAGGAACGTTTAACCTGGTCGGAATACCGACCTATTTTTGTTACTAGGAAAAGAGCAGAGATGGGTGTAAAGTTTTGGGATGCTCATACTAAAACACTCGCTGAAGCTGAAAAATATTATGGTGTTCCCGCCTCAATTATCGTTGCTATTTTAGGCGTCGAAACCCGTTACGGAGAGATCACTGGTAAATATCGTGTCATAGATTCTTTAAGTACCTTAAGCTTCAATCATTCGCGACGATCAGATTTTTTTAAGTATCAATTGGAGCAGTTTTTGTTACTTAGCCGTGAAAATCCAGCAATAAATCCCAAAATCACTAAGGGTTCCTACGCCGGAGCTATCGGTAAAGTACAATTTATGCCGAGTAATTATCGTCAGCTTTCGGTAGATGCCACGCACAAGGGCTATAGTGATTTGATCAATAATTCCGACGATGCAATTCTCAGTATTGCTAATTATTTAAAATCCTTTGGGTGGATCAAAACCAACCCTATCGCCGTTCCAGCACGTTTTTCACCACATGCCTTACTCAAACTTCCAAAATCGCAAGAACATTTTACTATAAAAGATTTTGCAAAATACCATATTTATCCTAAAAAAAAGGTCGCTTCACAACTGAAAACCTTTTTGATTGTGCTACCGCTTAAGCAGGGTAATGAATACTGGCTAGGATTTAATGACTTCCAAACCATTAAACACTATAATTCTAGCTCACTTTATGCCATGGCAGTTTTTCAATTAAGTGAATTAATCAATCAATTCCATCAACAAGAGCATCCATCTCATGTCAAGAAAAAATAATGCTGAGCAAGGAAGCTTATTTTTTAAGATAATTTTCAGGTTTGGCTTAGGTTTATTGATACTGATTTTAGGCGCGTGTTCATCCCCCTCCTCCGGTCCTAATTATCGTTATCATCTACGACAAGATAAAGCACCGTGTTTTAGAATAAATGCCAATCGAATCCCTAATGCAGTACCCAAAGCAGAACCTTTAAGTAAACAGGGTAATCCAAAATCCTATGTGGTTTTTGGACATCGTTATTATGTCATGAAAAGCGCTAAAGGCTATCATGCTCGAGGAATCGCCTCCTGGTATGGAATGAAATTTCATGATTTTAAAACCTCGAATGGCGATACTTATAACGTTGCTGCAATGACTGCAGCACATAAAACTCTACCCTTACCGACCTTTTTAAAAGTAACCAATTTACGTAACGGGAAAAAAATTATTGTAAAGGTCAATGACAGAGGTCCTTTTGTTAAAAATCGGCTCATCGATCTTTCTTATGCCGCTGCAAAAAAATTGGGTATGACCGGTACCGGTACCGCACCCGTTTCCATTGTTGCCATTACTCCAGGCATTCATTTAGCGAGTAATAAATCATCCAATCACAGAAAAAGCTATACCGGTTATCACCAAAAAAAGGTTCCTTATATACAATTGGGATTGTTTAAACAACGTGCTGCGGCACAAAAACTTGCATTAATGGTTAAGCGATGGACTCGCTCTCCGGTTAATGTAAAAACCACTTCGATACATAATAGAAATTATTATCAGGTTGTCATAGGCCCTTTACCCAATAATAAGCGTTCAGAACAGCTCGCACGTAAACTTAAATTGGCTGGATTAAATCCGCATAACCGAAAGGTCTAGACTCTGACACTTAAAAACTTAAGGAATCGCTCTAAAGAAGTTATATTTTTATATGTCATTTAAAAAAGTCTATCATTCTTTAGCTTTAATCTGTGGAATCATTCTACTTGCAGTCCTCTTATTACTTAATTTTATTTACCCACTGACATTGGGAAAGACCAATATTTTATATAGTGACTATGGGAAATTTTATTATTCCCAACAGCTGTTTATTCAAGGAAAGGATATCTATTCACCCATTTATTTTGTAAAAAATAAACTCAACACCGCCACTCACCCCAGCAATCATCCATCAACACACTCCAAAATTCTTAAATTAGGGGGTAATCTCAATCCGCCTTTTTTTACGTTGGTGAGCTTTCCATTAGCCTATCTTAGTTACGCATATGCCTTATTATTATGGACCTTACTTTCAGTTATAGCTGGCGCACTCGGTATTTTACTATTACAGCAAAAACTAGATGCACAAGCCTTTTCCTTAGGCTGTGCTTTACTCATATTAATTGGCTTATTTAGCTACTACCCTAGCTTTGTAAACCTGCAATTTGGCCAACTCAGTTTATTATTACTTCCCTTATTGGTGTGCGGATGGCGTGCTGCACGCCAGAAAAAAACTATCCGTGCTGCAATTTTTTTAGCACTTGCCAGCAGTTTAAAGCCTTTTATCGGTTTATTTTTATTTTATTTCCTGATGCGCAAAGAATGGCGCGGTTTATATGCTTTTTTGCTAACGCTGTTCAGTTGTAGCTTGATCGCAGCGTTATTTTTTGGATTCGATAGCTATGTTGCTTATTATCACACCTGTCAACAAATACAATGGGCTGCTTCAAATTGGAATGTTTCGATTTACGGATTTTTATTGCGTTTAATTGGCGGCAATGAAAGTAATATCGCCTTGCTACCCGTGCCGGGTTTGATCAACTTTCTTTATCCATTATTAGCCGGGATTTTGTTGGTTGCAGTGATACAATTTTTGCGACCCACGTTTAATATTTCTATAAAACAAAAGGTCGATCTTGATTTTTCAGTCATCATCACCGCTATGCTATTACTGTCCCCTTTGGGTTGGATGTATTATTTTCCTTTATTAAGTATCCCCCTATTAATTTTATGGCAATGGGCAAAAACCGGGATTTATCCTATTACTTTACCAATTGTAATATTGATCTGCATTTTTTTTAGCAATATCCCCATCAGTTTATTAGGTAGCCAACAGATCCATACTAACAATGTTCTGCAGGTATTTCTTAGTTCCTCACTTTATTTTCTAGTCCTAGTAGGCTTAACGAGCTTACTATTTTGGTTACGCTATCATGTAACAGGTCATACAAAAACAAATTCAAGTACAAAAAATGGCAAGTTGCACGATAATACAGACAAAAATTCCACTACAAAAAATAGTGACTCGCAGCAATGGGATTTTGGTCAAGGCGCCGTGAAAATGAGCAACCGCAGTGTATTAAAGATACATGAGGATGGCGAGTTGAGCGGCAACATAGACAAAAATTCCAGTGCGAAGAGTAGACATTTTGAAAGAATACCTCCATGCCTGTTACTATTAATGGGTATCGTGGTTTTTTTACCCTCCTACCA
>CASFML010000117.1 GCA_949295795.1 uncultured Gammaproteobacteria bacterium
ATGGATACTGGTATAACACAAAAAGGTAAAGAGGAAGTTGTTGAAACTAAACAAGGGAATATTCATACTTTTATAGTCGCAAAAGCACCTATCAGAGATAAAAAAAATAATATAGTGGGGACAGTGGGTAATTCGATAGATGTTACAGAATTAAAACAAACACAAAGAGAATTAAAGTTAGCTAAAGAAGCGGCTGAAACAGCAAGTCAAGCCAAGACAGAATTTTTAGAAAACATGCGGCATGATATCCGTACCCCTTTAAGCGGGATTGTTGGTTGTGCACGTATTATTCAGTCCGAATCAAACAATCCAGAAAAGGTGGCTGAATATGCGAAGGATCTTATTCAATCGAGTGTGGCTTTATTAAACTTTCTGAATAAAATTTTAGAAGGGATTAAAGTGGCGAGTGGTGAAATGCCGCTTTTAAAAAAGAAATTTGATTTTAAGAAGAATATTCAAGACATTATCGATCTCAATAAATCACTAGCTGTAAAAAAAAATCTAACATTAACGTTGAAGGTCGATGAAGCAATTCCTCCCTATTTGATAGGGGATCCCGTCCGACTACAACGAATAATATTGGAATTAGTGACCAATGCATTACGGTTTACGCAACAGGGCACTATCGATGTTGAAGCAAAACTTCAGAAGCATGAAGCCCAACAAGACGTGATTGAGATCAAGGTTCGTGATACGGGGGTAGGAATAACCAAAGAGAAGCAAGATGAGATTTTTACCCGATTTACACGTCTAACCCCCGCTCATCAAGGTATCTACCAAGGGCTAGGCCTAGGGTTATCGATTGTAAAGCAATTTGTTGAAGACCTTGGTGGTGAAGTCTATGTTAAGAGTCAATTACAACAAGGCTCGACCTTTACTTGCCTTATTCCCTTCCAGGTACCCTTAGTTATGAATAACGTTGGCGTAGAGGATATTCCTTTACCAGCCGAACGTGAGTTATTTAAAAATACTTTGGAAGGCATGCAAAATATTGGCTTAGATCCGAGCCTACATGCTGAACAAAGAAGGATCTTATTGGTTGAAGATGATCAATTAGCGGCTAAAATAGCCCAAAGTATTTTGACTGAATTGGATTGTGCAATTGATGTAGTGCCCGATGCAAAAACCGCTTTAGAAAGTATTCAAAATAAGGATTATCAGCTTATTTTAATGGATATTGGTTTACCTGATATGGATGGTATTGCCTTGGCACACCGTATCCGATTACAGCAATGGCATCGGACGGATACGACACCGATAGTTGGACTAACGGCCCATATTGATGTCGAGAATAGGCAGCGTTGTTTAGATGCGGGTATGAACACCGTTATATTAAAACCTTTAAATAAAGAAACAGCGAAAGAGTTGTTAAAAACCTTTGTGCCAGAAACTAGCGTCAATCAAATTCCTACAACCACTAAAATACGTCCAATCTCTGGGGCGGTCTTGGACACTGATGCGATGAAAGCCATATTAAAAAATGAGGAATTGATTAAGGATTGTCTGCATTTAATGGTGCTTGGATTAAAAAAGGATTTGGTTGAACTACCGAGATTGCATCAATCGGCTAATTGGCCAGCGATACGGGAGATTGCACATAAAAGACAGGGAGGAGCTAGTTATTGCGGAGCCAAACGTTTAGAACAGGCTTGCAAACAAATAGATGATTATATTCGCGAAACGGGTCCTAATGGACAAGCAAATACACTTTACCGACAATTGATTCAAGAAATGGAAGCCGCTAAAACGGTGTGTGAGGAGTATTTGTAAAATGCCCATTTTTTTTGGTTTCAAAATTGTCAGATGAATAAGAAAGGCTTAAAAGCTTCGATTGTTTTGTTTAATAAGCTGGGTGAACAAGAAAGACAATTTAAGAAAGAATTGTCTAAAACCTTTCTAGAATATTTAGATAATTTGCCGCTCAATAAGCGTCTAAGACAAATGGATCCTTGCTCTATGATAATCCGCATAGAAATTTGCCTATGTTGGAGCGACTGTTAACACTCCAAGAAAAAAATGTCTTTTTTTGGCCAGTAAAGGCAAAGAGATCAAGGAGACGGCCAGGATAATGGGCTTATCGCAACGAACCATTAAATATCATCGAGCCAATATTGTTAAAAAATTGGAGGTTCCTAATTTAATGGCTGCGGTGGCTTTGCGTGCACAACTTCAATATGATCAAAATGAAAGTTCTAGCGTTATTGATTCCGGGCCTGTAATAAAAGAGATTTCACAATTAAAAAATACTATTGATTTAATTGCTGGAATTCATTGGTGGAAGGATACCAATGGTGTTTATCAGGGATGCAATATGTCTATGCTGGAAATGGTAGGCCTTTCTTCTATTCAAGAAATAATTGGAAAAACTGATTATGATCTTTCTTGGAAAGAATCTGCTGATATGTTACAGAAACATGATCAAGAAGTGATCAGGTCTGGAAAGTCGAAAAGCTTTGAAGAAACAGGAAAATTAAGTAATGGGAATATTGCTACACTAATCTGCAACAAAATGCCATTAATGAATAAATCAAAAGAGATTATAGGTAGTATTGGATCATCGTTAATTTTACAGATAAAAAAAGGTTAGAGCAAGAAAAGCTTTTATAAATTAAGCTGATAACAAAAGGAAGAGTTTTTAGTGATTAGCTCCAAAATCTGTATCCGAAAACTTCAATTTCATATTGGGCTTTGATATTCATTACCAAAAATTTTTGTTTAGATAGCCTCGTTTTTTCCAGGTCAAAGTTTCTTTTTTATATTTTTTTATTATAAATTTAAACCATTATCTTATGTAAGGATCAATTAGCCATCAAGATAAAAGAGATGAATTAATTAAAAAAATTGTCTGAATAAAAAACATTGATCTAAAATAGATAATTTTGTAAATTTAAATATCTGCATTAATTTTTTTATTAAAATGCTCTCTAGTTGGTTAAAGAATCCTGCCTTATCATTATCAAAATATCGATATAAACTTTATTTTAACGATATAAAGAGTGCTATTAAACAAATATCAAGAAAAGGCTTTGATGTAGCAGGGCTTGATCAATATCATAAAAAGCTTATTGAATCAGTTCAGCCATTAAATATTTTTTTACTCTTTAAAATGGGTTTTTATTTTGGTTTTTTTCTTGGTGTTATCTTTGGTTTGTATCTTGCTAAGATAATTGCCATTTTAATCTGTGATTTAAAATTACCACTCATGAAGCTAATTTTAATTTCATTAGGAACGTTGTTTGGAGTAGCAGGCATTATTTTTTCTAGTGCCGTCTTAGGTAGTTTAGTAGGCTGGCTATTAGATAAATACTTAAATAGGCATGACCATGCCATTCTAAATTTTAAGAAAAATTCAAGAAAGCAACTAGGCATTATAAAATTAAAGAGCTATCATCGAAGGTTGAAAAAAGGATTTCAGAATAAAAAGACCAAATCGTTTAAAAGCGCAGCTTGTTTCCAAATAAAATAACAATTTTTTAAATTTCATCGTTAAATGAATAAAAGATGACTGCTTTTTTCTGATGAAGTCAATGGGAAAAACTAGAATAAAGGAGTATTTTATGCCACAAGCTATCACACAGTCTAAATATCATCTTCCAGTTAAACCCCATTCATACTTTGATATGATTTTAAAAAAATTTCTAGAAACGGGGCATTTTATTTTAGCCAATGAGGTACTAACAACCGAAGTAGTGAACTACATGAGGGAATATTTAGCGCAACAGCCAAAATCTTCTACTTACCTGGACTATGAACTTTATCTAGATAATCTAATTCTTGATATCGAGATCCCAGAAATTTATTCACAAAATGATCCGAGAGAATACGCGGATGATAAGTTGCTCTATCTATTAGAAGATATATTAAATTTTTCATCTAAGTGGAAGGTTATTGCGTTAGATAATCTGACTATTTTACAAGAAGAAAATTATTATCCACTTAGTTATAATTTTATTTGGCGTTTCGGGAATCTTATTTCTGAGATTATATACGATCCGAAAAGGAAGGAAAACAAGAAGCAATTAATTGTAACCCATTCATTAATGGTCACGAATGCTGAATTTCACTCCTGGATTTGGAGGGAACTGTTAAGGAAGCGAACCAAACTCAATAAATTGACTCTAGAATTTCTAGCCAATGGTGAGCAGGAAGAGAATCTCACTTTTCTTTGTGAGGTATTACCCTATTCTGACATTGATATCTTGAATTTAGGTAATACCGAATTTAATCCGCAAGGGTATCAAATCTTAAATCGGTTTTTAAAAAAGGAACCTGTTATCAATGTGCAATTACGAGAGCCTATTGATTTTAAATCTCGTGCCATTTTAAAGGAGCATCATAACCGTATCAAATATCCCGAACAGGAAAAAAGTTTCGAATATGATCAGTCTGTTGCTACATTGGATATAAACCAATTAATGGAAGGCGAAGCCAGAACATTAGGCCATTGGTTATTAGAAAATGCCTTGGAAAAAGATGATATCTATATGGTGAAATATTTGATTAAAGCAGGAGTTAACTTATTGGAACAGCGCGATGATGAGCCGCCATTTTTATTACAACTCTTTGAAAAAAATCTAAAGTTTAAATTAATGATTCTTAATTATATTATTCATCATAAGGTTTTAGCAAAAAAAATAGAACGTGAATTACAGAATTATTCTGATTTAAAACAATTGATAGCAGAGATGGAGGCTTCTTTTAGAGCCTACGCTAAAATTTTAAGACAAAGAACACACGGTTTAATCAGTGATTATCAAAAATTACTTAATCTATTTAAAACAATGGCTTCGTTATCCCGACCTTCAAAAAAGAGGGAGCAGGAGTTTATCGATATCTATTGGCGATTATTTAAAAGCGTTATTTTATTTCACGATGCCACAGGAAAGGTGACCATTGAATCGATATCCAATACTCAGATGATGTTGAATAAAACAATAAATATTTCTGAAAATGCTGAGTTGGGTTTGAGTCAGCGATCAAGATTACATAAAGATTTAGTAACAAAGCTAAATTTAATCATAAAGGACATGAATGCTATTAAAGAATTAATGATACAAACCAATCAGGAAAAGGCTAAATTGGCTGAGTCTGCTAAAACAACTATCGCTTCAGAGGAAATAAATGAACCTGGCCCTAGCACAAGATTTTATTTTAGGTGTTAAGATATAAAGGGATAGGCTATGCAAAACAGATTATTGGTAGACATAGGGAATGGATTAACGAAAAAGGCTTTTGAGAAAATATTTTGGTGGGGACCAAGATGGTTGGATCTTATCAGCATTGATCCGCCCTTGTCGATTGATAAACCTTTATGGTATCGAGATGAAAAAACGCTCAAGCAAGTTCGGCTTTTTGATTTATCTCCCGAGGAGCTCCAGGCAGAGATTATTGATTATTGGCAAAAGCCTTTCTGGAAACGTTGGCATTTAGATTTATTCACATCGATACAGAATAAAGTCAAGTTGTGGTCTTATTATCATCAGTGCTTAGCGTTTCGCGAGATTTGTATCGACAATGTCTTTGATGCCCAAGAACCCATAGATGTCATATTTGAAAATCTTCTTGGGAAAGAGATATGGTATCAAGTCAATAAAAACCGAATTCAGTTTGAACATTGTTTAGAAAAATCTGCTGGAAATTTAGATTTAGAAGAACATTTAAATTTTTTACAAGATATGTTGCTAAGGAAAAATGGCCGATTCTTTACAAAATTATTGAAGAAAAAATTAATGCAATTATCTGAAATTGATAAAAAATATTTAAAAGAACAATTAAAAAAGGAATATGGAAGATTGCGAATGATCTTATTTTGTTATTTATATAGTTGGCATAAAGGAATTTTTCCTAGGCCTAATAACGAACCTATAAATATTGATACATTTGTTGAGATATGTGTGGGAAAAGAAATCCGTTACTCGGTACGCTTGATTCAAGATTGGGTTAAGCTAAAGCAACAGATAATAGAATCTTTATTGGAAGAACGATCATCTGAACAATTTCAAATGATAAAAAATTTACTCGTAGATTGTCTCGCAAAGATAAAACGATTGGCGGATAAACATTTAGATGATTGTGTAAGCTTGATTACATCAGTGATAAGGAGGAAATTGAGTTGTCAACAAGCGCTTCAAGAAACCAAGATTCGGCAAGCGGAGCTCATTTATTTTTTTAAAAAATGTGCTTTGTTATTTCATCCGGATAAGTCGTTTGCAAATCGAGAACTAAGTAAGATACAAACCGAACTATTTTTGGCATTCCAACAAATTTCAACAGAATCTCAAACATCAATAAAAAGGAAATTACAGATATTAAGCGATTATTTGCCCACAGGAAAGATAAGAAACCAAACAATGGCGTCAGGCATTAATCAGCCGTTGGCTGCATTGGAAGGAACAGTAAAAAATGATGCTGAGTCAACTCATCCAGAGCAAGTAGAGATAAATATTATTGTGGATCAATGTGTTCAGTCTCAAGTCCGTTCAAAGCTGATGCATAAGCCATCTAATGAATGGGTGCAAGCAGAAATGGAACCAACCAGGACCTTCCGTCGTTCAGTCAGTTTAAGTCGTTACGAGCCGGTGTATTGAAGATTACTTAGCAGAATAAGCAGAGTTTTCCTAGGTTGTTATACAAAACGATTTTTTCTCTTTGGGAATGATATTCACTATATTTTTTGGCACCTTTCCTTCACCTTATTTTTAGATATTTGTTGTTATTAATAGTGATTTTTTGAAAGATTGCTTGGTTAAGATTAATATTTAACTGATCCGCTAGCCGTATGATATACAAGATAAGATCAGCCAGCTCATGAGTTACTTTTTCTTTAAGTACAGAATCGTCTTTTAGGTTAATAGATTCTTGTTCTGTTAACCATTGGAATATCTCTAGTAGCTCCCCCGCTTCTCCCGCAATAGCCATGAATAAATTTTTAGGGCATGAAATTTTTCCCATTCTCTAAGCTTAGCAAACTCAGCTAAGATTTTTTTTAATTCATTGATATTAAGAGTGTCTATCATTGTAGAAAACTTAAATTTAAAATCAGCGCTTAATTCATTTTCAATTTTTCTGCGCCGAGAGCAGCTTGCACCGTTGGTCGTTTTGCAACTCGATCAAAATAAGCCAGTAAATAGGGGTATTTATTCATATCAAATTTAAGTAGAAACGTCCAACGTAAAATAGTAAACAGATAGGCATCTGCAATTGTAAAGTGGTTTCCTTGTAGATATTGCTCGCTTTCTAGAATTTCGTTGAGATATTTGAATTGTTTTTCTAGTTTTGTGCGCAGAATTTTTTTGCATTCCTCAGGTGTATTTGAATGAAGCAAAGGACCAAAACTTTTATGAAGCTCTGAGGAGATATAGCTAAGCCAGGATATGGTTTGATATCGAGATAAATCTCCTATAGGTGCAATTAAGTGTGTATCGGGAGATTTATCAGCCAAATAGAGCACAATAGCGACCCCTTCAGTTAGTAAATTACCATCGTTTAATAATAGTGCAGGTACTTGTCCCTTAGGACTGATGGTTAGATAATCCTTTCCAGAGTCTGTCTTTTTTTTCACTAAATCAACCTTTTCTAATGTAAACTCTTGCCCTAGTTCACGTAATATAATGTGTGGAGATAAGGAACAAGCGCCTGGACTATAAAATAATTTCATTTCTACTCCCTAGAATTAAACATTATCAATAAATAACATAGTATTAATAGATATCTAATGCTTCTCTTGCTGTTCTTATAATAGCGTATTTATTAAAAAAATATATATCATACTGGATATATGCTTGTATTATAGCTTATTATTATAATCTTTAAGAAAACTTCTATACTTATTTTAATTTTCCAAAAAAATTCTTTAATTTTTATTTGAGTAAGCTATAATATTTTTTTATAATTTTTTTATAAAATTTAGAAAAATAAAAAGGGAATTTATGCCAAATCAACCACCGAGTGAATCTAATTCTTATAAACACGCTGAAGATTATTTTTTTTCCTTTCCAGATGCTTCGTTTTCTAAGACTTTATTAGATTTTGCTTATATTGACGATGGGAAATGGTCTGAAGGTTTAAATAAGGATATAGCGAAAAAAATATATAATTATCCCGAAGGAAAATTTTCCAACTATTATGAGCATAGCTTTTCTACCGAAGAATATCGACGGTTTATAGACAATGAATCTAATCAGGCAGAGATTCGCTTATGGCAAAGTGAAATAGAGCAGTGTCTTTTCCTTTTAAAGAATTGGGCAGACACACAAGCCATTGAAATCTTTGACGAACATCGACAATTAGTCAGTCTTGGTAGCCAATTAGAACGTTTTTATATCCGTCTAAAAAATGACGAATTTTCTGATAAAACAGTTTTATTTTATGCCGATGGAAAAAAGGCACTCGAAATTATTACATTATTGATACAAGATGAATCAATTGATCTTGCTTTTCGCCAAAACCAATTGGTTTCGTTAATGACGGATGGAAATTTATTGCTTTGTGCAGATGGGTGTGTGGCGCGATTAATGGAAACAGCCGAGAGTTTACGAAATTATGGAGATTTAAATTTACCGGCGTTGATTCGTAAGTTTATTCTATATCTGGCAAAGGACAGTTTAAAAAATAAAATTCATGGCGTTTCACAGTTGTATGTTGTTTATTTATGCGAAGAAGAAAAGATTAGTGTCGCAGGCAACGAAATTCATGCGCAAAATTATCTTATAAATCGATTGTTATCCCATTTAGATCTAAAATCATTAAAAATAAAGGATGATTTTACCCGTTTGTTTACCAAGCCAGCGATAGATGAAATTTATTATCATTATGAGACCGATTTTAAAAAAAATTTCCGTGCTGAACGTTTCGTGAAATTTATTCAGGAATATTATTATCAGCTAAAAGGTATGCATTTTTCCAAAAATATTTTTTACAGCAATGAAAATATTGATATTCAAGCATTATCTAATTTTTTAGATGGGTTAGGCCATGATGATGACTTTACGCTTAATGAAATATTACAGTATGACGAAAATACTCAAAAGACAACATTAAAGGATGATCAAGTTTTATCGGTTACCTTAGCTGAGCGATTACTTAATAGAAAATGGTTTGATTTAAGCGAAAATAGTCGATGGCTTGAAAAATATCAATTGCTTGCCCTTTTTACACAACAGGCGACTTATCGTCCGCCAGATAGTAATGTTAACGATTTTCGCTTATTCACAGGAAATTTAGCGTTGAGCTGGTTGAAGCGAGAAGAAAAAGAAATGCGTGAGACATTGCTCAG
>CASFML010000118.1 GCA_949295795.1 uncultured Gammaproteobacteria bacterium
ATAATTTTTTTGCCATTCATCAATTTCAGACTCTTCAATTATCCGTGGTCCTCCTTGACGTAAAGGAATAGAAAATGCAGCAGATGATTTTGTTTTAACAGGAAATGTAATTAAATTTTTAACTGAAAGCTTTTTTTCATCAACAGAAGATGGGGTTTGTTCCCGACATAATATAATAGGGATATCTTCTTTATTATTTATATATTCTATCTTCTCTATTCTATCTTCTCTATTCTCTATTGCTTCGAAGGGCCTTTGAAGCCCCTTCGAAAAAGTTTCAGATAAATTAATTTTCTTAGGTAATTCTAAATGTAATAAATCTCGATATTTCTCGTAAAAATCAGTTAAAAAAGATAGTTTAGGCAACTTACGAAAAAGGATATTTACATGCTTAACGCGATTATCGTTTTTCTTTAAGATACCCAGCTGTGAAGTAGCCATCTCATGAATCCATACGTATTCTGCTTCTGGGTCATAAGAGCAGAAACCAACCTTAACTAATGCTTCTAAGCCCCTTTGAACCCCCTCCAAAGGAACTCCAATTTCATGTGCAACTAAAGGCAACGGTAAATAATAAATACCCATCATGTTGGCATGAGGGCATGTCATTAAATAAAACGTTAATGCTTTAGCTTCTAACTCGCAGCTTCTTATTTTCTTTCCTAATGGACTAGTCCAAAAATCTCTAGTTATTTTTGAAAATTCATGCATTTTATTTTTCTCCTTTTATTTTAAAGAAAATTTAAATATTTAACGTTCATTGAAGGGAAGACAGTTTGTCGCAGCAGATATTGTTATTTTTTTAACTCTTACTTTCTCAGTAAGTTCATCACTACAATGAAGGATTATGTTTGTAATTTGTCGAAATTGAGTTCTTGAAAAACCTAATAGATTTGCAATAATTTGATCAGTTCTTCCCGTAACTTCGTCCAAATTTAGACGAAGTTCATGAGATTTACTTTTATTTTTTAATAAGTCTGACCGATGGCCTTGCCGATTACCCATAAATTTTTTTAAAGCTATTCCTATGTATCCTCGTTCTATCTCATCAAAAGTATTGATCAAATCTGAAGTTTCATATTTATTGTGAATTAACTTAGAAAGAGATATTTGCCAGGCATTTATCTTTATTTTCCGATTTTGTATATGAAGAATATAAGTGTTTGGATTAGCGATTAATTGGTTATTTTCATCAACAATAATGGGCCTTGCCTTATCTAAATCAGAAAGCTCATCGGGTATCCAATCCGTTTTTGTGTGATGTTTTACGTCATTTAAAAACATCTTTTTAAATTTAAAAGGTAAGTAACTAAATCCACATGGAACTCGCTTTAGATTGTTTTTTTTGTAACGTGGAATTAAATCTGTGAAATGGATTTTTTTATTTGTATGTGTATGCAGATTCATATACTCTGCTATTAATGCTGCATCTTCTAGTTTCATTTCCCTTCGACCATTTCTAATATCGCTTAATGTTTCGCGCGTTAGACCTACTTTCTTTGCAGCTTGTGTAACAGATCCGCAACGTTTAAAGAGAACTTCAAGTATTTCCTCTTCCATTTTACTTCACCTTTTATTTTTTTTATTTCATTTATGTTACCTAAAATAATTGGGGAATTTGCCCCACAAATGTACGTTAAAATTATTAAATGAAAATAAATTTATTTTTATAATAAAAAGAAAAATATGAATCAATTTAAACGATTAAATTTTTTCTTAAATTGGAGGTTACAAAAATGAAAACTTTCAATTTGGAAGAAGCAGCCGAATTTTTGAAAATGAATCCTGAAGGATTACGTAGATTAGCAGCCAGTAAAAAAATTCCTGGTGGTAAACCAGGAAAATGTTGGTGTTTTTTAGAAGAAGATCTTGTCAATTACGTTCGATCACTTTACGATCACTCCTGCAAAGTATCGCAGGGTGTCTCTAACAATAGGAGAGAAAAAATATGGCACTCTGTAAACGAAACAATATCTGGTGGATCCGACTTTCTCACAACGGAAAGAGAATACAACGATCTACTGGGACTTCAAACAAATTAGCAGCACAAGAATTACATGATCGATTTAAATCGGATTTATGGCGTCAAGGTAAATTGAAAGAAAAACCAGATCGATTATGGCAAGAGGCTGTTATAAAATGGTTAGATGAAGTAAAAGAGAAGCGTAAACGAAGTATGGAAAACGCGAAAATTCAACTTAAATGGCTAAATCCTTATCTTAGAAATAAAAAATTAAGTGAAATCGATCGTGACTTACTTGATAAACTTGCTAAGAAGAAAGAGATTGAAAATGTAGCACCAGCTACCATTAACCGAATGTTAGAAATAATTCGAGCTATTCTTAATAAAGCAGCTAATGATTGGGGTTGGATTGAAAAAACCCCCAAAATTCCTATGCGTTATGAAGGAAATGAACGTGAACGTTGGCTTACCAGGGAGGAAGCTAACCAACTCTTGAAAGAGCTTCCTCACCATTTAAGCGACATAGCTGCTTTTTCTCTTGCAACAGGTTTACGTAAATCCAATGTTTTGGGACTTCAATGGAAACAAGTTGATTTGGTGAAACGACATGCCTTTGTAAGTGCTTCTCAATCAAAAACAAAAAGAGCAATACCAGTTCCTTTAAATGAAGAAGCTGTAGAGATTATTCGTAGGCAAATGGGCAAGCATTTTGAATTTGTTTTTACCTATAAAGATAACCCTATTAAGAAATGTAATACCGCTGCATGGCATAAAGCATTAAAGCGAGTAGGAATAAAGGATTTTCGTTGGCATGATTTACGGCATACCTGGGCTTCTTGGCATATACAAAATGGGACTTCTCTGTATGAATTACAAAAATTAGGAGGCTGGTCATCTTTAGATATGGTAAATCGCTATGCTCACTTGAATAGTGATTTTCTTAAGAAAGCAGCTGATCATTTAGTAACTGGTACAAATTTGGTACATGGACAAAATACTAAGATTCTTGGAGCTAGCTGAATCCTCTTAAAACTGATAAAATTTGCCGCGTTTTTTAGTAGTTTTTCTAAAAATCGGGGTGTAGCTCAGCTTGGTAGAGCACTAACTTCGGGAGTTAGGGGCCGGAGGTTCGAATCCTCTCATCCCGACCAGTTTTTAGCAAAAAAACTCGAGGAATAACGCCATTTTTTTTACCTTTTGATTTCTCATTATTTTTTTCCATTTTTAATTTCTTTTTGATTCATTCACGTCTACCCAATAATCATAACTTCAGTTTTACAAGACTCAAAGAAAGGCTAGAAAGTAAGATTAGGGTTAGTTTTCATAGCGTGAAATGGGGCCAGTCGTGTTAACCAAGCTAAAATGCATTGAAGTCTATTGTAATTAAGTTATAGAAACTCAGTATATATACTTAAATTTGCTACAAAATTACATAAAAAAGGATTTTAAATGAATTTATCCCAACAACTTGTTAAAAATCTTATTAGCATTTATGGCCTCCAAGGTAATAAATGGTCCTTTCTAAATTCTCCTTATATATAGGCTTCACAAAAACAGCATCTGCTCCAATACTTAAGCATCTTTTCTTAGTATTGTTATCTGCATGGGCAGATGTAACAATAATCAATGCATTGGTAT